>DASVXR010000112.1:0-4504 GCA_036392595.1 Sphingomicrobium sp. | reverse complement strand
CGCGCTGCATCTGCTCGGGGATGTCGACGTCCTTGATCTCGACGGAATCGATCTCCACGCCCCATTTCAGCGATGCATCGCGAAGCAGTTGCTGCAGCCGGTGGTTGATCGTCGCCCGGTCCTTCAGCACGTGGTCGAGGTCGCTCTGGCCGATCGCATCGCGGAGCGCCGTTTCGGCCGCCTGCACCGTGGCCGCCCGCCAGTCTTCGACCGCAGTAACCACCTGTTCCGGCGATTCTGCCCTGAACCAGAGGACGGCGTTCACCCGCACCGCGACGCCGTCGCGGGTGATCGTCTCCTGCGTCTCGAGCTGATAGGTGATGATCCGCTGATCGACGCGCACGACGCGGTCGACGAAGGGGATCATGCCGTACCAGCCGGGGCCCTTCGTCTTGCCGAGACGGCCGAGGCGGAACAGGACGCCGCGCTGATATTCCTGGTTGATGCCGAAGCTCTTCAGCAGGAGCACCAGCGCGATAATGAGGACGAAGAGCAGGATGCCAGACAGGAATGCCATCGATTCGCTCCCGTAAGGGACGAAACGACTATAGCACTTCGAACAGCCCCGCTGCGCCCATTCCACCGCCGACGCACATGGTGATGACGACGTGCTTCGCTCCGCGGCGCTTGCCCTCAATCAGCGCGTGGCCGACGAGGCGGGCGCCGGACATTCCGTAGGGGTGGCCGATCGAGATCGCTCCGCCGTTCACGTTTAAGCGGTCCTGGGGGATGCCAAGCTTGTCGACGCAATAGAGCACCTGCACCGCGAAGGCCTCGTTGAGCTCCCACAGACCGATGTCGTCCATCGTGAGGTCGAAGCGCTTCAGCAGCTTCGGCACCGCGAGCGCCGGGCCGATGCCCATCTCCTCCGGCGCCGTTCCGGCGACCGCCATTCCAACGTAGCGGCCGAGCGGCTGGAGCCCGCGTTTCTCGGCGAGCGAGGCTTCCATCACCACGCTCGCCGAGGCGCCGTCGCTCAGCTGGCTGGCGTTGCCGGCGGTGATGACATTGCCCGGCCCACGCACCGGCTCGAGCTTGGCGAGCCCTTCGAGCGTCGTGTCGGGGCGATTGCCCTCGTCCTTCGCGAGGGTGACCTCCTGCATCGAGACCTCCCCGGTCTCCTTGTTCTTCACCGTCATGTTCGCCGTGACGGGGATGATCTCGTCGTCGAACTTGCCCTCGGCCTGCGCCTTGGCGGTGCGCTGCTGCGACTGCAGCGCGAACTCGTCGCACCGCTCGCGCGGAATCGAATAGCGCTTGCCGACGATCTCGGCCGTGTCGATCATCGGCATGTAGACGCCGTTGTGCATGGAGAGCAGCTCGGGGTCGGGGCCGAGGCGCATCTCGCCGGTCTGGACGAGGCTGATGCTCTCGACTCCGCCGGCGACAACGATGTCCATCCGGTCGACGATGACCTGCTTGGCTGCCGTCGCGATCGCCATCATTCCCGAAGAGCACTGGCGGTCGATGGACATTCCGGCCACTGTCACTGGCAGCCCTGCGCGAAGGGCGGCGGTCCGGCCGATCGTCGTCTGAACGCCCTGCTGGAGCGCGGCGCCCATGATCACGTCATCGACTTCTTCGGGATCGACCTTGGCGCGCTCCACGGCGGCGCGGATCGGATGCGCGGCGAGCGTCGGCGAGGGGGTGGCGTTGAACGCTCCGCGATAGGCCTTGCCGATGCCGGTGCGGGCGGTCGAGACGATCACTGCGTCGCGGGGCATTCTCTTCTCCCTAAAGGAACATCAGTCCGAGCCACTCGGCGGTCAGCGCGGGCTTGTCCTCGCCCTCGATCTCGACCGTGACCTTGTGGCGCATCAGCCATTGCCCCGGCGCTTTCTCCTCCGCCGAGTCAAGGGTGTAGCGCCCGCGCACTCGGCCGCCCGAGCGCACCGGCGCGAGGAAGCGCACGCGGTCGAAGCCGTAGTTCACCGCCATCTTCAGGCCGTCGGGAAGCAGCGTCGCCTCCGCCGCCATGCGCGAGAGCAGCGACAGCGTGAGGAAGCCGTGCGCGATGGTGCCGCCGAACGGCGTCTGCGCGGCTGCGGCCGGATCGACGTGGATGAACTGCCGGTCCTCGGTCGCCTCGGCGAAGGCGTCGATCCGCGCCTGATCGATGAGGAGCCAGCCCGAAACACCGACCTCCTGCCCGACCCGGCTGCGGATCTCGTCGAGGCTGGCGAGCGGCATGGAAGTGCTGTAGCGACGGAACGACCGTGAGCAAGTCCGGGGGCGTAGCGTGATTTTTCACTTCTCGATCAGCGCCGACGATCCGAAGCGCACGGCGACGATGCTCGCCGAGCTGTGGCGTGGCGAGGCTTTCTATTTCCCGATGGTCGGCAAGGGGAGCTGGGTCGCTCACGCCGGCGACGACAGGCGGTCGACCATCGAAGTCTATCCGCGCGATCTCGCCTTCTATCCGGCCGATGGGCAGGGCGAGCAACGCGCTGAGCCGGTATCGCGGCATGGGCCATTCCATGCGGCCGTCGCCACGCCGCTCAGCATCGAAGAGGTCGAGGAGATCGGCCGGCGCTACGGCTGCCACACCGTCCTGTGTCAGCGCGGCCCCTTCCGAGTGATCGAATATTGGGTCGACAATGCGCTCATGCTCGAAATGCTGACGCCCGAGATGCAGGCCGAATATCAGCGCTCGATCACTCCGGAAGGCTGGCGCGCGATGCTTGCGAACGTGTGGAAGATGACGCCCGAGGGCGAGCCGATCGAAAGCGCGGCCTAGAGTGGCAGCGGCGCCGTCTGCTGGTCGGAGGCGCGCATCAGGTAAAGCTTGTGCTGCTGCAGAGCCTCGATCAGCGAGCGCAGGATGGCGGCGCGGTCAGTGGCAAGCTTGTCATTGTCGCGGGTTGAATTGTCATAAACGAGGTCGAAGCTGAGTGCCCCGCCGCCAGTGCCTGAAAGGGCGCAGCGGACCAGCTTGCAACCCTTCTGGGCCGCGACCGCCTGTTCCGCCGCGGCGCACACGGCGTCGATGGAATCGACCGAGGCTTCTCCTCCGACAGCAAGATACAAGGTAATCCGCCGCGCCCTCGCTTCGGCGAGATTGTGGATCTCGCGCTCGAGCAGCTTGGTGTTGGCCATGATCAGCTGCTCGCCCGTGAGCGAGCGCAGGCGGGTCGTCTTGAGGCCGATCCGCTCCACGGTCCCGGTGCTGTTGTCGTAGCGGATCGTGTCGCCCTTCTTGAACGGCTTGTCGAACAGGATCGAAAGCGCCGCGAACAGGTCGGAGAAGATGCCCTGCGCCGCGAGGCCGATGGCGATTCCGCCGATGCCCAGGCCGGCCACCAAAGCGGTGACGTTCACTCCGAGATTGTCGAGGATCAGGATGATGGCGACTGCGAACAGCGCGACGCTGATCAGCACGCGGATGATGCCCATCGCGTTGCCGAGAGCGCCGGAGCCGTCCTTCTCCTCGGCAACACGGCGGCCGATCAGGCCGAGGATCAGCTCGCGTGCCCAGACGGCGCCCTGCAGGGCGAAGGCGATGACGAATGCGATGTCGATCAGGTGCGCGGCGCGGCGCGGCATTTCGGCATAGGTCGCGACCACGTCCGCAGCGGCGACGATCATGAAGGCCAGGCTTGTCTTGGCCAGCACACGACCGATGACCGTCCGCCATCCGAGCCCATCGGGATCGCGCTCGATCGCTCGCTGGCCGAAGCTGCGCAGGATCAGCATGATGAAGACGAGCCCAAGCGCGACCGCGCCGCCGATCAGCAGCCCGTCGCGATTGTCGACCAGCCAGGTCGTGAGGCTTTCAACAGCCATGGCGCGGTCTTGGCGGGCGCCGCGCCTTCAATCAAGCGGGGGCATTCCTCCCCGGAACGGGGAGGGGGACCAGCGAAGCTGGTGGAGGGCCGTGGTGATTGTCTCGGAAGCCCCTCCGTCAGGCCTTTGGCCTGCCACCTCCCCGTTTCGGGGAGGATTTTCCCCGAAGGAACCTGCAGAAAGCCACTTCCGCCGAGGACAGCCATTTGCGCGACGGCGGCCGTTCCATGCCGCCCAGCGGGTCGCGCGGCCGCTGCTTGATCGCCTCGATTAGCGCCGGATGGACATAGGACTTGCGGGCGATCGCCGGCGTGTTCCCGAGCGCCTCCGCCACCGGCTCGACAACCGTGGTGACGCTGATCCGGGCGTCGTCTGCTTTCTTCAGCATCTGCTCGAAGGCGATCACGCTCGCATTCCAGGTGCGGAAATGCTTGGCCGTGAAGTCGCCGCCCATCGCCTCGCGGATATAGTCGTTCACGTCGGAAGAGGTGATGGGCTGCGGTTGGCCGTCGCCGTTGACGTACTGGAAAAGCGCCTGGCCGGGCAGCTCGTCGCAGCGGTTGACGATGCGCTTGAGGTTCGTGTCGGTGACGTTCACCTCGCGGACGATCCCGTGCTTGCCGGTGAAGCGCATCACGAGCTTGTGCCCCTTGCGCTTGAGGTGCCGGCTGCGCAGGGTTGTCGCCCCGAAGCTCTTGTTCTCGCGGGCATATTCCTCGTT
>DASVXR010000111.1:0-2238 GCA_036392595.1 Sphingomicrobium sp. | reverse complement strand
CGGCTGCGGTAATTCTCCGCCTTCGCGCGACGGACGTAGGGATCGTTGAGCTGCCGTTCGAGCCAGCGGGTCGAGGAAACCTTGCGGCCCTTGGCCGTCCTGACGCGCTTCAAAGCTGCCAGCCGTCTCGGGCCATCAGCGAACGCAATATGCCCTCGCGGATTCCGCGGTCGGCAACTCCGAGGTTCTTCGCCGGCCAGATCTCGATGATCGCCTCGAGGATGGCGCAGCCCGCGACGACCAGGTCCGCGCGCTCGGTGCCGATGCACGGCAGGCTCGACCGCTCGTCATAGTCCATCGTCGCAATCATCCCGCTGATCCGCTGCATCGCCTCGATCGGCACGTGAAGACCGTCCACGGCGCGCCTGTCGTACGATGGAAGCGCGAGGTGCACGCTCGCGAGGGTCGTCACCGTCCCACTGGTGCCGAGAAGCCGGATTCCCTCCTTCTTCTCCGGCAGCATCGAGGCGAAGTTGGCGAAGGACCGCCGCGCGCGCTCGCGCATCCGCTGATAGGCCTTGATCCGGTCCGGGCCCTCGAGCGCCTCGCGTCCCTCGCTTTCGGTCAGCGAGACGACCCCCCAGGGCGCGCTCCACCAGCTGTGGATTCGCGGCGTCCCGTCGGAATGCTCGACCAGCACCAACTCGGTCGACCCGCCGCCGATGTCGAAGATCAGCCCGGGCCCGTCACCGGGCTCGAGCAGCTTGTGGCAGCCGAGCACCGCGAGCCGCGCTTCCTCTGCGGGCTCGATGATGTCGAGGACGATTCCCGTCTCCTGGCGCACCCGCTCCGCGAACTCGCGACCGTTCTTTGCGCGGCGGCACGCCTCGGTCGCGACCGACCGCGACAGCGACACGTTGCGGCGCCTGAGCTTGTCGGCGCAGACGGAAAGCGCGCTCACCGCCCGGTCCATCGCCTCCTTCGACAGCTCGCCGGTCTGCGACAGGCCCTCGCCAAGCCGGACAATTCGCGAGAAAGCGTCGATGACGGTGAATCCGCCGTCGCTCGGGCGAGCGATCAGCAGGCGGCAGTTGTTGGTTCCGAGATCGACCGCGCCATAGGTGTGGCGCTGGCCCTGCCGCTTCCACGCTGGCCTGGGTTCCGACGGCCCGCTCTGCTCGACAAACCCCTGCTGCAGAGCCGGCGCACTGGCGACATGCTGCGCCATGACACACGCCCATTCCTTCACCGCGCGAATTTGCGCGGCTGACTTGGGCCGGTTTTAATCACAAATGAGGGGGTTAGGGCAAGGGCGCCCCACTTCCGTCCCGGCGTTGACAGAGGGGGAGTCGATTTCTATCTCGCCCGCTCTCGTCCAGCTGCCCCGTCGTCTAATGGTAAGACTACGGACTCTGACTCCGTCAATCGTGGTTCGAATCCACGCGGGGCATCCATCCTCGTTGGCGAGCATTTAGCGTCAGGTGCCAGACCCCTCCGCCACTCTTCCGGGCCTGCTGACGTTCAGCGTCGAGGCGGCACAGGAGGGCGAGGCTTTCCGGCTATCCGTCACGGCGTCCGATCGCCGCTCGAAAGCCTATCTCGTGCCCACCGGCACGCAGCAGGATTTCGCCGCCTTCTACCGGGAGCTGTCGCGGGATTTCGGCACCCGCCTGCCACACGTCTTCGCCGATCCGTTCGAGCATCCCAAGCCGGCGCTCCAGTGGCGGCCGCTGCTGACCGAGAATATCCATCCGCAGATCCTCGCCGGCTATGGCGACCCGGCAGTGCTGAAGACGGACAACGGCTATTGGCTTGTCGCAACCTCGAACGACGCCCCGAACGCCTTCCCGATCCTCCACTCGACCGACCTCCAGCACTGGGAGCATCGCGCCTTCGCCTTCCCTCAAGGGCAGGAGCCCGCCTGGACGGCGACCGGGCGCAACGTCGGCGATTTCTGGGCGCCCGAGATAGCGGACGTGGGCGGCGAATATTGGCTGTGCTTCACGGCCCGGCAGCAGTCGAAGCTGCTCGCGATCGGCCTTGCCCGGGCGCCCCGCCCCACCGGACCGTGGATCGACAATGGCGCTCCGCTGATCACTGGCAGGCCGCTGGACAGCGCGGCGCTCGGCTATGACCCGGCCGACGCGCCGCCCGCGTGCCAGGTGATCGACTCCCACATCTTCGTCGATGAGGACGGCGCGAAATATCTCCTCTGGAAGGACGATTCGAACAGCATCTGGCCGCGGCCGCTGGCCATGCTGCTTCGGCGACACCCTGAGCTGGTCGACCAGCTGTTCG
>DASVXR010000110.1:0-6945 GCA_036392595.1 Sphingomicrobium sp. | reverse complement strand
TAAGCGCCTGATCTTCACCGGCGACGAAACGATCAACCGGTTCGAGGATGCCTGGGCCGCCATCCCGGATCGGGCCAGGGGCCGCCGGGTTCCGCGAAGCGCCATGGATCCGCGCTGGCTCCGATATGACCAGGCCGCGCGTTATGCGACATATCTCGAGCGGCTGTTCGCCGCGGTGGGGCGCGAGCGCTGCCTGGTCGTCGTTTTCGACGATCTGGTGTCCGATCCCGCGGGCCAGCACCGGCGCATCCTCGAGTTCGTCGGGCTCGATCCGATGCCGGTGCCCGCTCTTCCGAAACAGCGGGAAAGCCAGGGCGTTCGCTATCCTTGGCTGCAGCGACTGCTGAAGAGGCCGCCCAAGTCGGTTTTTCCCTTGCTCGCCGGGGCGGAGCTTCGGCGCCGGCTAAGGAAGGCGTCGGGAGAAGGCGACCGCAACGGGGCGGCGGCGGGTCTTTTCTCGCTTCGCAAGCGCATCCTCGAATGGAACAAGGTGGACGATCCCCGGCGTCCGATCCCGATTTCGGTGCAGGAGGAAATCCGCGCCGAGTTCAAGGATGAGATCGACCGCCTCGAAGCGCTGATCGACCGCGACTTCGGCCACTGGCTTCAGCCGCGCGACGGCAACAGCAGGCTCGAATCGCCGTAGGAGTAGAAGCGGTAGCCCTGCTCGATGGCATGGGCGTAGGCCGCCTTCATGACGTCGAGGCCCATCAGTGCGCTCACCAGCATGAACAAAGTCGATCGCGGCAGGTGGAAGTTGGTGATGAGGCCGTCGATCGCCTTGAACCGGTAACCCGGCGTAATGAATATGGAGGTGTCGCCTTCGAACGGCCGGACCGTGCCGTCCGAGTCCGCCGCGCTCTCGAGCAATCTGAGGCTGGTCGTTCCGACGGCGATCAACCGCCCGCCGGCCGAGCGAGCGGCATTGAGCCTGTCTGCGGTCGCGGCGTCGATCCGCCCCCATTCCGAGTGCATCACGTGGGCCGACGTGTCCGCTGCCTTGACCGGCAGGAAGGTGCCGGCGCCGACGTGCAGCGTGAGCGTCTCGCGCCTTATCCCGGCCACGTCCAGCGCCTCCAGGAGCCGCGGAGTGAAGTGCAGCGCCGCCGTCGGCGCCGCGACGGCTCCCTCCTCCCGCGCGAACATCGTCTGATAGTCGTCGCGGTCCGTCTCATCGACCTCGCGCCGTGAGGCGATATATGGAGGCAGCGGCATCCGCCCTGCCCGCTCGAGCATCAGCTCGACCGGCTCCTCTCCATGGAAATGGAGCAGCGCGGACCCGTCCGCCGCTTTCTCGGCGACCGACGCATGGACGCCCTCACCGAAATCGATCACGTCGCCGTCCCGTGCCCGCTTCGCATTGCGCAGGAATGCGCGCCATTCGCGAACGCCTTCGCGCTTGTGCAGAGTGGCGCCGATGCTCGCCTCTCCGCGCTTTCCCTCGAGCTGGGCGGGGATCACCTTCGTATCGTTGAACACGAGCACGTCGCCCGCACGCAGCAGCCGCGGGAGGTCGAGCACCTGCCGGTCCGAAATCACAGCGCCTTCGACGAGCAGCAGCCGAGCGCTGTCGCGCGGCCGTGCGGGCCTCAGCGCGATGCGTTCGGATGGAAGATCGAAATCGAACAGGTCGACGCGCATGGCGCCGGCCCATTACTTCCCGAGGTACGCCTTGACGATCTTCGTCGGTTCAGCAGGCGGCTCGCCCGGAGCAATCTTGTCCACCGCGTCCATGCCCGAGATCACTCGACCGAAGATCGTATAGTGATTGTCCAGGCTCACGTTGGGCACGAACATGATGAAGAACTGGCTGTTCGCCGTGTCGGGCTGATCGGTCCGCGCAGCCGCAACCGTTCCGCGGAGGAAGGGAAGAGTCGTGAACTCCGCCTTCAGGTCCGGCAGCTCGGAGCCGCCCTGGCCCGTGCCCTTCGGATCGCCGCCCTGCGCCATGAAGCCCGGGATCACTCGATGGAAGGTCAGGCCGTCATAGAAGCCGCGGCGAACCAGCGTCTGGATTCGCTCGACATGATGCGGCGCCAGGTCGGGGCGGAGCTGGATCACCACGGTCCCGCCGTTCGACAGCTCGAGCGTCAGGCGGTTCGCCGGGTCGGCAGCCACGTCCGCGGGAGCAGCAATGCTGGGGGTCGGCGCCACCGGGGCCGGCGCGGGTTTCGCCGCAACCAGCGCGAAAGCCAAAAATGGAAGCGCAACCAATGCCTTGGAGAACATTCAACCCCTCCGAAAATGTTGTCGCGGCCCTAGTGCAGTTGCCGGACTGACGCCAGCCTTAATGACCGCCGTTCAAGTGCCGCCGAACGTCCGCCGCCACGGCGGGCGTCACGAACTTGTCGATCGAACCGCCGAAACGGGCGATCTCCTTCACCAGCTTGGATGCGATCGGCTGAAGCGAAACGTCGGCCATCAGGAAGACCGTCTCGATATTGTCGTTCAGCTGCTGGTTCATCCCGGCCATCTGGAACTCATATTCGAAGTCGGCGACGGCCCTCAGGCCGCGAAGGATCGCCGTCGCTCCCTGCGTTTCCGCGAAGTCCATCAGCAGGGAATCGAACTCGACGACGTCGATATTGCCCGGAATGTCCGCCACCTCTCGGCGGACCATGGCCAGCCGCTCCTCGACCGAGAACATCGGTTCCTTGGACGGGTTGGTGGTCACCCCGATCACCAGCTTGTCGACCAGGTGCGCGCCGCGCCGGATGATGTCGAGATGGCCGAGCGTGATTGGGTCGAAGGTCCCCGGATAAACCGCGATCTTCATCAATGGTCCCTCTCGATGGCGAAGCGCGCGATGGCTCGGAGCAGGTCCGCTTCCGAGCCGTGCGCGGACAGATGCTCGATGGCCTGGTTGACCAGGAAGCCCGCCTGCTGGCGCGCGCGCTCCTCGCCCAGCAGCGAGACGAAGGTCGCCTTCCCCGCATGCGCGTCCTTGCCAGTGGGCTTGCCGGCGGCCGCTTCGTCGCCGCTATGGTCGATGAGGTCGTCGGCGATCTGGAACGCAAGGCCGATGTTGCGCGCATAGCCGCGATACGGCGTGCGCGCCTCGGAGGGCAGCTTGGCCATGATGCACGCCGCCTCCACCGCATATTCGATAAGGGCGCCCGTCTTGAGCTGCTGCAGCCGGGTGATCGCCGGAAGATCGAGCTGCTGCCCCTCGGCAACCAGGTCCATCATCTGCCCTCCGGCCATGCCCTGCGGCCCGGCCGCGCGAGCCAGCTCCAGCACCAGCTCCGAGCGGACCCAAGGGTCCTCGTTGGTCGCAGGGTGCGCAAGGATGTCGAACGCCAATGCATGAAGGCTGTCGCCGGCAAGCACCGCCTCGGCCTCGCCGAACGCCTTGTGCACCGTCGCCTTGCCGCGCCGAAGGTCGGCATCGTCCATGCACGGCAAGTCGTCGTGGATCAGCGAATAGACGTGGATCGCCTCGATCGCGCAGCCGACCCGAAGCGCCCGCTCGCGAGCGATGGCGAACAACCTCGACGCAGCGATGGTGAGCAGCGGCCGGAGGCGCTTGCCGCCGCCGATCGCCGCGTGGCGCATCGCCTCGTAGAGCCGGTCTCGCGCATCTTCGGGCGGCACGAGAAGCTCGGAAAAGAAGTGATCGACCTCCGCCGAGACGCGCGAGGCCTCCGCGTCGAGGTCCTGCCGCAGGCGGTCGATGGTCTCAACCGGCATCGAACGGCTTGACGCCCGCCGGCTTGCCGTCGCTGCCGAAGGCGATCTGCTCGATCCGCGCCTGCGCGTCCTTCAGGCGCGCCTCGCAGTGGCGCTTCAGGCGATCGCCCTCCTGGTAGAGCTCGATCGACCGGTCGAGCGGCGCCTCGCCTTTCTCCAGCGTGCGCACGATCTCCTCCAGCCGCGCGAGCGCCGCTTCGAAGCTCAGCTGGCTGACATCCGTTTCAACAGTGGCCATGGCGCGGTTCTGACCCCCAGCAGGCCGTGAATCAAGCAATCAGCTATTCGGTCGGAATGTTCTTGAACGGGTCGCGGATGCCCGGGACGACCTCGTCGCGCAGCGCCTCCTCGCCCGCGCCGGCAAGCGCCGCCTCGGCTTCGCGCGCATGCCGCTCCCTTTCCTGGCGCAGCTGCTCGATCAGGGCCTCGCGGTCGCCTTCCAGTCGAGTGTCGGTCGGTGCAGCCACGCCGGCCGCCTTCGCCGCCTTGGCGACAGCGGCGTCGAGCTCGCGCTGAGTCGTGAGCCCCAGGGTCACGGGGTCCTTCGGAGTGATGTTCGCCATGTTCCAGTGAGTGCGGTCGCGGATCGCGGCGATGGTCGTTCGGGTGGTGCCGATCAGCTTGCTGATCTGCCCATCGCTGACCTCGGGATGGTTCTTGATGATCCAGGCGATTCCGTCCGGCTTGTCCTGCCGCTTCGACACCGGAGTGTAGCGCGGCCCGCGCGTGCGGCGCACAGCCTCCGGCGCCTTCCACATCTGCAGCCGGTAGTCGGGATCGGCCTGGCCTTTCTCGATCTCGGCATGGGTGAGTTCGCCCGCGCGGATCGGATCGCGTCCGGTCAGCTTCGTCGCCGCCGTATCGTCCGCGATCGCCTGCACCTCGAGGATGTGCAGCCCGCAGAACTCGGCGATCTGCTCGAAGGTGAGCGAGCTGTTGTCGACCAGCCAGGCGGCGGTCGCATGGGGCATCAGGGGCTGTGCGGACTGGGCCACGGCAAAATCTCCGACTTCACAAATGAATAGGGCCGCCCCTCACGGAGCGGCCAGCGTCGGCGCGCGATGTAATCCCGACGCGCCTTCGGAGCAAGCGTTCAGGCGTCCATCGCCAGATATCTCGGCTGGCCCTTGATCCGGTCGATCCACTGCTGGACCCGCGGATATTGGCCAAGGTTGAAATCGGCCTCGCCGGCGAGGTGAGTGTAGGCGAACAGGACAATGTCCGCGAGGCTCATCGTGCTGGCGACGAACCACTCACGGCCGGCCAGATGATCGTCCATCAGCTTCAGCGCCTCGTTCCCGGCCTTTCGCTTCGCCGGCATCTGGATCCGCTGCACGTCGGTGAGATTGTCGGGTCCGAGGAAGCGCATCCAGAATCTCAGCGTCGCGATGTTCGGCTCGTGGCTGTACTGCTCCCAGAACATCCAGCGCAGCATGTCGGCATGATCGAAGGGGTCTGTCGGGATCAGGTTGGTGCCGTCCGCCAGGAAATAGCAGGCGGCGTTGCTCTCCGGGATGAAGCGGTCGCCGACCTGGAGTACCGGAATGCGCCCGTTCGCATTGACGTTGGTGAGAAAGTGCGGAGTGCGCGTGTCGCCCTTCGCGATGTCATATTCGCGCCGTTCGAGGTGCGCCCCAACGCAGGCGGCCGTCAGCCGGACCTTGTAGCAATTGCCTGACGACGCATACTCATGAAGCACAAGCCGGTCGGTCATTCGCTTCTCCCTCGAGCTAGGTCGCGACCTCCAGGACGATCTTCCCGACATGCTCGCCCGCCTCCATGCGGGCATGCGCCTTGGCCGCCTCGGCGAGCGGGAAGGTGCTGTCGATCACCGGCTTCAGCCGCCCGTCTTCGACATAGGGCCAGACGGCCTTGCCGATTTCGTCGCAGACCATCGTCTTGAACTCGACCGATCGCGGCCGCAGCGTCGAGCCGGTCAGCATCAGCCGCCGCCGCATGACGTCGGCGATCGGAATTTCCGCTCGGGCGCCCCGCTGGAAGGCGATGGACACATGGCGGCCATCCTCCGCCAGCGCCTGGAGGTTGCGCGGCACATAGTCGCCGCCGACCATGTCCAGGATCACATCGGCGCCCCTGCCCTCAGTCAGCTTTCGCGCCGCTTCCACGAAGTCCTGCGTCTTGTAATTGACCGCCGCTTCGGCACCGAGCTCAAGCGCCTTCGCGCATTTCTCATTGGTCCCGCAGGTGACGATCACCTTGAGGCCGAACAGCTGCCCGAGCGCGATCGCCATCGTTCCGATGCCGCTGGTGCCCCCATGGACGAGCACCCAATCGCCCTCGGCAGCGAAACCCCGCTCGAACAGGTTGATCCACACGGTGAAGAGCGTCTCCGGCATCGCCGCGGCCTCGACCAGCGACACCGCGTCCGGCACGATCAGACAGGTGCCGATCGGAGCAACGCAATATTGCGCATAGCCCCCGCCCGCCACCAGCGCGCAGACCTGGCGCCCGATCAGCTCTTCCGCTCCCTCGCCCGCTTCGACCACCTCGCCGGCGATCTCGAGCCCCAGGATGTCGGGAGCGCCGGGCGGCGGCGGATAGAGACCGCGGCGCTGGAGGATGTCCGGACGGTTGACTCCGGCGGCCGCCACTCTGACCAGCACCTCGCCGGGACCGGCGCGCGGCACCGGCCGTTCGAGCAGCGCGATTTCCTGGGCGCCGTCGGGTTGCGGCGCGACTGCAGCCAGCATCGATGAGGGAATGCCCGGCACGGCGGCGCTTATTGACTTGGGCCGCTCCAGGGTCAACGATTCAGCCGTCATGGACCTCGACGACCTCTTTCCGAGCAAGCCGGACGACCCTTTGGTCGCGCTCGCCAAGCAGGACCTCGACCCCATGTCCATCGACGAGCTCAAGGAGCGCGTCGAGCTGCTGAAGGCCGAAATCGCCCGCGTCGAAGCGCACATGCAGCGGGCCCAAACCCACCGCTCCGCGGCCGAGGAATTGTTCAAAAAATCCTGACCGTTCAGCCCCCGACAAGCTTTTCAGGCGATAACTGGGGATAAGCGCGGCACCCGCACTTGATTGCGGCGTTGGCGCATATGACATTGTCACTGAAGCCCGCTGGGGTTCAGCGGGTCCGGAGTACCCAGCTAAATGCCAAGTTTCGCTCGCGAACTCGAACAGACGCTCCACAATGCCCTTGGAGAGGCCAGCCGCCGCCGGCACGAGTATGCGACCCTCGAGCATCTTCTGATCGCGCTCATCGACGACGAACATGCGTCCAAGGTGATG
>DASVXR010000109.1:0-3227 GCA_036392595.1 Sphingomicrobium sp. | reverse complement strand
GAGCGCAGCGCGATCTGCTTGGGAACGATCTCGCCGATGACGAGCGAGAAATAGGTGGTGAGAACGATCACCAGTCCGAACCCCACGGTGTGGGCTGTATTGGGGTCGAGGCCCAGAAGCTGGATTCGCTGGGTGATCGGCTCTCCCAAAGTTGCGCCCGAGAATGCGCCCGCGAAGATGGCGATCAAGGTGATCCCACTCTGCACAGTCGAGAGGAAGCGTCCCGGATCGGCCGCGAGCTCCAGCGCGCAGTGGGCGCCGCGGCTACCCGACCGCGCCATGGCCTTGAGCCGCGCCTCGCGCGACGAGACGATCGCCAGCTCGCTCATCGCCAGCACGCCGTTGAGCATGATCAGGGCGAAGATGAGCAGGACGTCGAGCCAGGGGATGGGAAGCAAATGGTCGCTCATGGGCGGTGGAGCGGGAGTGTAACCTTGCGCGGCAGCGGTTCACAAGCGGCGGCTCGATTCACACGCGGAACCATCGCTGCTACGCACCGGTTTCGGTCACTCATTTGCCGCCTTCCGGAGTCTGTCCACATGCGCCTTTGCCGCACCCTCTTAGTTGCCGGTTGTTCCCTCCTTCCGCTCGGCGGCTGCAATTTGCTCTCGCCCGCTCCGCCGCCTCCCGTGATTCCGCCGGCCGCTTTCGTCGCCCTGGGCCTTGGAGCGCCTTACCTATCGGGCGACGTGATCGGCGGGCGCAAGGCGCGCGCGGCGAAGATGAAGGCCGCCAAGATCCGGCCGCTCGGGCCCGGCGCGGCGCCGGCCTATATGGCCAGCCTCCAGGCCGAGCTGAAGCGACAGACCGCCGGCATCGGGCTCGACGTGCTGAGCGTCGGCGACAGCATCGTCGTCCGGATTCCGGCAGCCTTCACCTTCGATGCCGGAAGCGCGGCGGTGAAGCCGCAGACGGATGCGACTCTGCTCGAGATCGCCCGGACGGTGAAGACCCGCGACCAAACCTATGTCGACGTCCTCGCGCATACCGACACCACCGGGCCGGCGCCGGCTAACCAGGCGCTTTCGGACAAACGGGCCGCGGCGGTCGCGACCTACCTTGCGGGCCATGGCGTGGCGAGGGCGCGGATCGCCTCGAAGGGCTATGGCGAAAGCGCGCCGCTCTATCCCGTCGACACGAGCGAGACGGAGCGCGCGGCGAACCGCCGGATCGAGATTCGGCTGGTGCCGTACCGCGGCTAGCGGCGCTCCGCGAAGAAGCGCCGGAGCAGCTCGGCCGCCTCGGCTTCGCCGATTCCGCCGAGGACATCCGGGCGATGGTGGCAGGTCGGTTGCGCGAAGATGCGGGCGCCATGCACGACTCCGCCGCCCTTGGGGTCCTCGGCCGCGAACCGCAGCGCCTTGATCCGCGCCAGCGAGATGGCCGCCGCGCACATGGCGCACGGTTCAAGCGTCACCCAAAGAGTGCAATCGTCGAGCCGGGGGGTGCCGAGCCTTATCGCCGCAGCCCGGATTGCTTCCATCTCCGCATGTGCAGTCGGGTCGAGCGAGCCGCGCATCGCGTTGCGCGTTGCGGCGACGATGTCCTCGCCGACCGTCATCACGGCGCCTACGGGAACCTCGCCTGCCGCGGCGGCCTCGGCGGCGAGGTCCAGGGCGGCGCGCATCGGGGCTGGCAGCGGGAACGCCATGCGGGCGCGGCTAGCCGACCCGGGACGTGCTGTCACATGCTGTTGTTGGTCGTCGCTGCAGCCTGATTCTGCGGCGGCTGGACCTCGAGGGTCGGCACTTTCACGGTCGTCTGCTTGCTGCCGACCTTCACGGAGCCCGTCTCGACGTCGAACGCGGGCGGCTGTCCGCCCTTGGCGACGAGCCCGTTCGAAGTCGCGGAGAGCTGCGGAGCTTGCGCCCCGCGAATCTGGTTGATGTTGAGGAAGCCGGTGGCGATCGCAATGATGATCGCGACCACCGCGATGATCAGGATGAGGATGACGGCGCGCATCTGTCTAGCTCCCGAGCTTGGGGCGCATACCCGCCCTGCTAACCGGCACAAAAGGACAACGCAGTGATGGCAGCTCGGTTGCTGCCGTTTCAAGGCGCGTAACGTTGACGAGCAAGCGTCGAGCGGCTAACGGGCGGCCCTTTCCGGGCGCAGCCACGCGCTCGATACAAAATCAGGATTTAAACCATGTCGCGGGTTTGCGAGCTGACCGGCAAGGGCCGGCAGGTGGGACACAATGTTTCCCACGCCAATAACAAGACGAAGCGCACGTTCCTGCCGAACCTGCAGAACGTCACTTTGATCTCCGACGCTCTCGGCCAGAGCGTGAAGCTGCGCGTCTCTACGCACGGCCTCAGGTCCGTCGAGCATGTCGGCGGCCTCGACAACTGGCTCCTGAAGACCAGCGACGACAAGCTTTCGCCCAAGGCGCGCAAGCTCAAGCGCGAGATCGCGAAGAAGACGGAACAGGCCGCCTAGGCCAGTCAAGAGCGATCAGCAGCGTCCGAAGCGGGCGCTGAAAATTGTCGTCGGTCATCAGCCACAGCCTGGTCCCTCCGTCCGGGAGCCGCTCGGCCGCGAGTGCTTCGACATTGTCGAGCAACCCGACGCCGAGGCGGATGCGCTGGCCGTAACGAAAGCCTGTCCGCGTCGGCTGCAGTAGAGCGATCCAATTGGCGAAGCCGAGAGCGGTCAGGTGCCGGTTCACGACCCACAGCTGACCCGACGGAAGCCGCGCGGCGTCCGAGATCCGGCCGGCCGGATTCTCGATCGGGAATGTCCGTTCCGACGAGCCGCGAACCTCGACGACCTGATCTCCGGCCTCCGTCAGGAGCAATAGAGCGCCGCCATCGCTCGACAGCGCCTCGAGGCCGGTGTTCCACGGCCAGCGCCTTCGGCCGAAGTCGATCCTCCCTAGGGCGCGGTCAAAGTGATCATCGTAAAGCCAGAGCTGGTTGAAGTTTTCAAAGCCGACCCACCAGCCGCGCCCGAAGGGATCGCGAAGCAGCGATTCAGAATCGCGGTGACTCTTGAAGCGCGGATCGCGCGGACCGCCGGGCAGTTCGCGGATCGAGGCTTGTCCTGTCCCACCAGCGGGCTTTTCGAAGCGAATCACCGCACCCGCGTCGGTCAGTCCGATGAGGTCGTTGCCGTCGATGGCGAGCGCGGAGACTCCGCCGAGGCGCGGATCCCTGCTCGTCAGCGTCCAGGCGCCCACGAGCTGCAGCGGCGCGAATCCGGAGGGATCCAAGCGCAGGCGGTGGAAG
>DASVXR010000108.1:0-3180 GCA_036392595.1 Sphingomicrobium sp. | reverse complement strand
CGTTATTTCACCTTGCTTCCATAGGCGCTCGCGGCACCCTTAGCTCTGAGGTTCGGACATGAAAGCGCGCGTCTTCATCACGCTGAAACCCGGAGTGCTCGACCCCCAGGGGAAAGCCATCCATCACGCGCTGGAGGGCCTTGGCTTTTCGGGCGTGAATGACGTGCGGGCGGGCAAGATGATCGAGCTCGACCTTGCCGACGGCACGAGCGATTCCGACATCGAGGACATGTGCCGGAAGCTGCTCGCCAATACGGTCATCGAGAATTTCCGGATCGAACGGCTGGAGAACGCATGAAGAGCGCGGTCATCGTCTTTCCCGGGTCCAATTGCGATCGCGACCTCGCGACGGCGCTGGAGCTGGTCACCGGCCGCAAGCCGGCGATGGTCTGGCACAAGGAAGCCGAGTTTCCGGAGGGCACGGATTTCATCGGCATTCCCGGTGGCTTCTCCTACGGCGATTACCTGCGCTCCGGAGCCATGGCGGCGCGCTCGCCGATCATGCAGGCGGTGAAGGACGCGGCCGGGCGCGGAGTTCCGGTGATCGGCATTTGCAACGGCTTCCAGGTGCTGACCGAGGCCGGGCTCCTCCCCGGCGCTCTGATGCGCAACGCTCGGCTGAGCTTCGTCTGCCGGCCCGTTCCGCTGCGAGTCGAGAACAGTCAGAGCCTCTTCACCTCGGCCTATCATTCGGGCGAGGAGATCAGCTTCCCCGTCGCTCACCACGACGGCAACTACCAGGCCGACGAGGCGACGCTCGACCGGCTGGAGGGAGAAGGCCGCGTCGCCTTCCGCTACCTCGACCAGGTCAACGGTTCGGCTCGCAATATCGCCGGCATCCTCAACGACGCCGGCAATGTCCTCGGCCTGATGCCGCACCCCGAGCGCGTGGTGGAACCGGCGCACGGCGCAACCGACGGCCGCAGATTGTTCGAAGGACTGCTCGAAGCGGTCGCCTGACGCTGCGGTTCCGCTCAACGTCAATTGCGGTTACTTCTCTTGCCCACGCGCCCGTAGCTCAGCTGGATAGAGCACGAGCCTTCTAAGCTTGGGGTCGCAGGTTCGAGTCCTGCCGGGCGCGCCAGCTACGGAACCAGCTTGCCGGGGTTCATGATCCCGAGCGGATCGATCGCATGCTTGATCGCCCGCAGCGCGTGAAGGTCGCCGGGCGGCGCCAGCCGCTCGAGCTCCGCCAGCTTCAGCTGGCCGATCCCGTGCTCGGCGGAGATGGAGCCTCCGGCGGCGGTGACGAGATCGTCGACCATGCGCATAATCGCCTCGCCCTCGCGCTCGTACCAGTCGGGCGCGGCGTGGCTGGCGGCGCGGACGTGGAAGTGGATGTTGCCGTCGCCGAGATGGCCGAAGCCGCTGGCGATGACGCCGGCGAAGGCGCATTCGACCTTCTCCTTCGCGTCCAGGATGAAGCCCGGCATGTCCGCGACAGGAACGGAGATGTCGTGCGCCAGCGTCTGGCCCTCGGCGCGCTCCGCTTCAGAGATTGCGTCGCGGATGCGCCAGAAGGCTTCGGCTTGCGCTTCGCTGGATGCGATCACGGCGTCGGCGATGATGCCCTGGTTCAGAGCATCGCCAAGGAGGCGCTCGAGCTCGGCGTTGATGTTGGCTTGGGGGTCGGCGGTCGTCGCCTCCACGAGCGCGTTCCACGGCTGCTCCCGCTCGAGCGGCGCCCTCGTGCCGGGAACATGCTTCAGCACCAGCTGCAGCGAGTCAGCGGGCACCAGCTCGAAGCCTTCGATGCTGCCCGTCCGCGCTTCGAGGAAACGCAGCAGGTCGAGCGCTCGAGCAGGGCTCTCCACGCCCGCCCAGGCCACGGCGCGCGACGCGATCGCCGGGACGAGCCGCAACGCAACGGCGGTGACGACGCCGAGCGTCCCTTCCGCGCCGATCAGCAGCTGGTCGATGCTGTATCCGCGGTTGTCCTTCTTGAGGCCGGAGAGGCCGCTGTGGATCGAGCCGTCCGGCAGCACGGCCTCAAGCCCGGCGATCAGCGCACGCATCGTCCCGAACTTCAGCACCTGCGTCCCGCCCGCATTGGTCGAGGTCAGGCCGCCGATGGTGCAGCTCCCGCGCGCGCCGAGGGTCAGGGGAAAGCGCATTCCGACTTCGTGAGCCGCGTCGTGGAGCGTCGCCAGCACCACGCCTGCCTCGGCCACGGCGAGCCGGTCCTCGGCGCTGATCGAGCGGATCCGGTTCATCCGCCTTATCGACAAGAGCACCGCGCTCCCGTCGGGCGGCGGCGTCGCCCCCGCGACCATCCCCGTATTCCCGCCCTGCGGGACAAGCGGCACGCGAAGCTCCGCGGCGAGCCGAACGATCGCCGCGACCTCCTCCGTCGAAGCCGGCGCAAGCATCGCCGGCGCCGCGCCATGCACGCGCCCGCGCCAGTCGGTGACCCATAGCTCGATCTCCTTCGGGTCGGTGATCACCGTCTTGGGCCCGAGCTGCTGCCTGGCCGCTGAGATCAGCTGCGATTGGGCGTCCATTTCGAACGGGCGCTTGGCACGCGCGGCCACTGGCGTCAAAGCAGGCAGATGGACGGGACGCCCATCACCCTCGTCGTCGCGCGAGCGCAGAACGGCGTGATCGGCCGCGAGGGCAAGCTCCCGTGGCACATTCCGGCGGACCTCAAGCGCTTCAAGGCGCTGACCATGGGCAGCGCGATGGTGATGGGGCGCAAGACCTTCGAGAGCCTCCCCGGATTGCTTCCGGGCCGCCGCCATATCGTGCTGACCCGCGACCGCTACTGGGGCGCGGAAGGCGCGGAGGTTGCTCACACGGTGGAGGAGGCGCTCGACCTCGCGGGCGGAGAGCGAATCTCGGTGATCGGCGGCGCCGAAGTGTTCGGCACCTTCTTTCCGCATGCCGATCGGATCGAGCTCACGGACGTGCTCGCCGACGTGCCCGGCGACACGATCCTCAGGGATCCGCGCGAGTCAGGCGAGTGGAAGGAGACCTGGCACGAAGAGCATGCAGCCGAGGACGGCCGCCCCGCCTTCCGCTTCGTGACCCTCGAGCGCGCCTAGGTCCTGGGGCGCCCCGTGGCGTAGGCCCTGAGCCGCTTCGATTGTTCGGCGAGGACCCCGTCGACGTCAGTGGCGAGCTTCTCGGCTCCGCCGTTGAAGAAGCCCGCTACTCGATAGTCGAGGATCAGCTGCGAGCCTC
>DASVXR010000107.1:0-6034 GCA_036392595.1 Sphingomicrobium sp. | reverse complement strand
CGTCGTGATGCTCGACGAACCGAAAGCCACGCCGGAAACTTACGGTTTCACGACGGCCGGCTGGAACGTTGCGCCGGTCGTGAGCCGCACCGTCAGCCGCATCGCGCCGATGCTCGGAGTCACGCCCGACCTCAACCACGAACCGAACATGGCCGAGGTGCTTCCCTTCGTTCGGGACCCCAAGCAAGACACGAAGAAGGACTGATCGGGCGTGAAATTGCGGGACATCGCCGAGGTCGACTCCGATTCCGAGGTGACCGGCTTTGCGATCGACCATCGCAAGGTCGCTCGCGGCAGCGTCTTCGGCGCGTTCAGGGGCGCCGTCTTCAACGGCGAGGACTTCATCGGCCAGGCGGTGGACCGCGGGGCGGTGGCGGTGGTTGCCCGGCCCGAAGCGGCGGTGGACCGCGTCCCCCACCTCGCGGATCCCGAGCCGCGCCGGTTGTTCGCCGAGCTCGCCGGCAAGTTCTTCGCGCCCTATCCGGAGACGGTGGTCGCCGTGACCGGAACCAACGGCAAGACCTCGACGGTCGAGATGACGCGCCAGATCTGGCGCATGCTCGGGCATCGGTCGGCGTCGATCGGGACGCTCGGAGTCACGACCTCCGACGACCAGGTGAAGACGGGGCTGACGACGCCGGACATCGTCACTTTCCTCAGCAACATGGCCGGCCTGAAGCGCATGGGCATGACCCATGTCGCTTATGAAGCGTCGAGCCACGGCCTCGACCAGCACCGGGCGGAAGGGGTGCCGCTCGCGGCCGCCGCTTTCACCAATTTCAGCCGCGATCACCTCGATTATCACGGGACGATGGAGGCCTATTTCGAGGCCAAGATGCGGCTTTTCGAGCGGCTTCTTCCCCCGGGAAGGCCGGTCGTCGTCTGGACCGATGATCCCAAGTCGGACGAAGTGATTGAGCGCGCTCGAAAGGCCGGGCACGAGCTGGTGACGGTCGGCCGCAAGGGCCAGACCATCCGCCTCGTCGAGCAGACGCCGACGGCGCTCGGCCAGACATTGATGCTGGAGCATGGCAGCAAGCCCTACCGCCTGGCGCTTCCGCTCATCGGCGCCTACCAAGCTGCGAACGTCCTCACCGCGGCCGGCCTCGTGCTTGCGACTGGCGGGAAGTGGGATACGGTCTTTTCGGCCATGCAGCGCGTCGCGCCGGTTCGAGGCCGCCTCGAGCGCGCCGTCATCAGCCGCTCGGGAGTGCCGGTCTACATCGATTATGCTCACACTCCGGACGCGCTCGAAGCCGCCATTGCCGCGCTTCGCCCGCACGTGGACGGGAGGCTCATCACCGTGTTCGGCGCCGGCGGCGACCGCGACCAGGGCAAGCGGCCGGAGATGGGCCGGGTGGCGACCGCTCTCTCGGACCTGGTGATCGTCACCGACGACAATCCACGGAGCGAGGATCCCGCGAAGATCCGCGGGGACATCATGGCCGGTGCGTCGGGCGCGACCGAAGTCGCCGGGCGCCGCGAGGCAATTGCGGAGGCGATCCGAATTGCGCGGGCCGGCGACATCGTGCTCGTCGCCGGCAAAGGCCATGAGACCGGTCAGATCGTCGGCGACCGAGTGCTGCCCTTCGACGATGCGCTCGTCGCCCGGGAATGCGCCGCGTGACTGCCCTCTGGACCAGCGACGAGATTGCCGCCGCGACCGGCGGAACCGCGAGCGCGCCGTTCGAAGTGAGCGGAGTCACGTTCGACAGCCGGGAGGTCGAGCCGGGCTTTCTGTTCGTCGCCATGCCCGGCACCGTCCATGACGGTCACAAGTTTGTCGACGCAGCCTTCGCCGCGGGTGCGGCGGGAGCAATCGTCTCGCAGCCGGTGGCCGGCCCGCACGTGCTCGTCGAGGACACGTTCGCTGCCCTCCAGGCGCTCGGCCGTGCTTCGCGTGAGCGCAGCCGAGCGACGATCTTCGGGGTCACCGGTTCGGTGGGGAAGACCAGCACCAAGGAAGCGCTTTATGCCGCGCTCGACCGCAACCGGCCCGGCAAGGCGCACCGTTCCGTGAAGAGTTACAACAACCACACCGGCGTGCCGCTGAGCCTCGCCCGAATGACCCGCGATGCGGAGTTCGCGGTGCTCGAAATGGGCATGAACAATGCGGGCGAGATCGCCGCTTTGACGCGCCAGGTCCGGCCGCACGTGGCGATCATCACGGCCATCGCCCCGGCTCACATCGAAAATCTCGGCTCGGAAGAGGCGATCGCCGATGCCAAGGCGGAAATCTTCCAGGGCCTCGAGCCCGAAGGCGTCGCCATCGTCCCCAACGACACTCCGCATCGGGACCGGCTGGTGAGGGCCGCGCGGCGCCATGCCGACCGGATCATCACCTTCGGCGGCGGCGATGCCGACGTCCATGCGATCCACGCGGTCAAGGCCGAGGGCGGCGGCAGCCTCATCAGCGGCGCGCTGCTCGAGCGGGAGCTGACCTTCACCATCTCGCAGCGGGGCGAGCATTGGGTGTCCAACTCGCTGGCGGTGCTTGCCGCAGTCGAGGCAGTCGGAGTCGACGTTGCCGTGGCCGGCCTGGCGCTGGCCGACATGGGCGGTCTCAAAGGACGCGGCGAGCGGCACATGATCGAGCTCGAGGGCGGCGAGGTGCTGCTGATCGACGAGAGCTACAACGCCAACCCCGCGTCCATGGCGGCAACGCTCAAGAGCCTGGGCGAGGAGCGCGACGCCACTCGCCGAATCGCCGTGCTCGGACCGATGCGCGAGCTTGGGGAGCATAGCGCCCAGCTCCACGCGGGGCTCGCTCCGGCGGTCCTCGACGCGCATGTCGATGAGCTCATCCTCATCGGCGACGAGATGCGCCCGCTGGCGGAGCAGGTAGTCGGCAAGATCGGACTCGACCTCGCGCGCGACGTCGAAGATGCGACGAACACGCTGCTTCGAATGCTCCATCCCGGCGATGCCGTGCTGGTCAAGGCATCCAATTCGGTGGGACTGGCCAAGCTTGTCGAGCGGGTGGCAGGGGGCGCCACATGCTCTACATAATCTCCGAGCAGCTGGGCTTTCCCGGAGTCCTCAACCTCATCCGCTACATCAGCTTCCGCGCGGGCGCGGCGAGCGCGACCGCGCTGCTGATAGGGCTGCTGCTCGGGCCCAAGTTCATCAGCTGGCTCAGGGCGACGCAGGGCAAGGGCCAGCCGATCCGCGACGTCGGTCCGCAAAGCCATCTCGCCAAGCGCGGCACTCCGACAATGGGTGGGCTGCTCATCCTGATTTCCGTAATCGTTTCGGTCCTGCTGTGGATGGAGCTCGGCAACCCTTACGTCTGGGCGTGCCTGCTGGTGACGGCGGGATTCGGGGTGATCGGCTGGCTCGACGATTACGACAAGGTGAAGAAGGCGCACCATGCGGGCTTGTCAGGCAAGACGCGGCTTGCGCTCGAATTCCTGATCGCCGGCTTCGCGACCTGGATGATCGTCCGTTCCGGGACGACCAATCTGTACATCCCGTTCAAGCAGGGACCCCTGATCGACCTCGGCTGGTTCTACGTCGCGTTCGGAGCTTTCGTGATCGTCGCCTTCGGCAATGCTGTGAACCTGACAGACGGCCTCGACGGGCTCGCGACCATGCCGGTGATCATCGCCAGCCTTGCTTTCCTTCTCATCTCCTACCTCGTCGGTAACGCCAAGTTCGCGACCTACCTCGGCATTCCGCACATCCTGGGCGTTGGCGACCTGACCGTTCTATGCCTCGCGATCGTCGGTGCCGGGCTCGCCTTCCTCTGGTTCAACGCGCCGCCGGCGGCCGTCTTCATGGGCGACACCGGGAGCCTGGCGCTCGGCGGAGCGCTGGGGGCGGTGGCGGTCGCGACGCACCATGAGTTCGTGCTGGTGATCGTCGGCGGGCTCTTCGTCGTTGAGGCGCTGTCCGTCGTGATCCAGGTGCTGGTCTACAAGCGGACCGGCAAGCGCGTCTTCCTGATGGCGCCGATCCACCATCATTTCGAGCATCTCGGCTGGTCCGAGCCTACCGTCGTGATCCGCTTCTGGATCATCAGCTTCGTGCTCGCGCTCGCCGGCCTCAGCACCCTGAAGCTCAGGTGATCACGGCGAGCGCCTTCGCCGGCAAGCATTATGCGGTGTACGGCCTCGCCCGGTCCGGCCTCGCGACCGCCGAGGCGCTGCTCGCGAGCGGGGCGAACGTCACCGCCTGGGATGCGAAGGAAGAGGCGAGGGCGAAGGCCCCCGCCGGCCTGGACGTGGCCAACCTGGACGAAGCGGGCCTGGCGAAGTTCGACGCGCTGGTCGTTACGCCGGGCCTTCCGCTCAATCGCCATCCGATAGCCCAGCGTGCCCGCCAGGCCGGCACGGAGATCATCGGCGACATCGAGCTGTTCGCCCGCGCGCGGCCCGAGCTCCCGCCGCACAAGGTCGTCGGGATCACCGGCACCAACGGCAAGTCCACGACCACCGCGCTTGTCCACCACATTCTCAAAACCGCAGGCGTTCCCACCGCGATGGGCGGCAATATCGGCCTGCCGATCCTCGCCCAGGACCCGCTGCCGGACGGCGGAGTCTATGTGCTTGAGCTGTCGAGCTTCCAGATCGACCTGACCCGGAGCCTCGACTGCGACGTCGCGGTGCTGCTCAACATCACGCCCGACCATCTCGACCGGTACGACAGCTTCGGCGCCTATGCCGCTTCAAAGGCCCGGCTGTTCGACATGCAGACCAGCGGCCGCGAGGCGATCATTGCCGAGGACGACGAGCAGACCCGGGCCATCGCCCAGGAGCTGGCGCGTGTCGGCTACTGGCAGCGCAACAAGCTCGTGTGCGTCAGCCGCGATGACGTCGAGGACCAGAAAAAGCTCCCGGCACTCCAAGGCCCGCACAATGCGCAGAACATCGCCTGCGCAATGGCGGTCTGCAGGCAGCTCGGCGTGCCGTTCGCGGCGATCGTCGAAGGGCTGGAGACCTATCCCGGCCTTCCGCATCGAATGGAGCGCATCCGCGAGAAGGATGGCGTCATCTTCGTCAACGACAGCAAGGCGACCAACCCGACCTCGGCCGCGCCTGCTCTGGCTGCGTTCGGGAACATCCGCTGGATCCTCGGCGGGCAGGCGAAGACGGACAACCTGGACGAGTGCAAGCCCTACTTCGGCCATGTGCGCTCGGCCTACACGATCGGCGAGGCGGCGGAGCTTTTCGAGCGGCTGCTAAGCCCTTTTGTCCCCGTGAAAAATTGTCATGAACTGGCGCAGGCAGTGCGCGAGGCTGCACAAGATGCCGAGGCTGGAGACACTATTCTTCTGTCGCCGGCCTGCGCCTCGTTCGACCAGTTCCGTGACTTCGAGGATCGGGGCGACAAGCTCCGGGAGCTAGTGGGGGCGTTATGATCGGGAGCATCACCGGCAAGATCAGGGACAAGGTCGCGGTCATGGATCCCGAACGCTACGGCCGTTCGGACACGTCCGCGCTCGGCCGCTGGTTCTGGGAGATCGACAAGGTCCTGCTGCTGCTCGTCGCGGCGCTGATTGGGATTGGGCTGATCGGCGTCGCCGCCGCCTCGCCGGCCGCGGCACAGCGCTATTCGGGCGGCAACGTCCGGTTCTCCGAGCTTTACTATTTCTGGCGCCAGCTCGCCTGGATCGCGATCGGCGTGCCGGTGATGATCGGCATTTCGATGATGTCCAAGGAGAGGGCGCGGCGTCTTTCGCTTTTCGGCGCCGCCGCATTCTTCCTCGTCCTGCTGATCTTCGTGCCGATCCTCGGTCCGGAGGTGAACGGCGCGCGGCGCTGGATCAGCTTCGGCGTCGGCCAGGTCCAGCCGTCGGAGTTCCTCAAGCCCTTCTTCGTGATCGCCATGGCCTGGCTCTTGAGCCTCAAGGACACGGACAAGTCGCTGCCGATCTTCTCAATCTCCGCGCTGGTGACGGGCGGCATTGCCTTTCTACTGATGAAGCAGCCGGACTTCGGAAGCACGATCATTTTCTGCGCCGTGTGGCTGGCGATGCTCGCGCTGGCCGGCGTTAACATGCGCATCCTGATCGGCCTCGGCGTCGCGGGCGTCA
>DASVXR010000106.1:0-7464 GCA_036392595.1 Sphingomicrobium sp. | reverse complement strand
GGCGAGCTTGGCCGCGGCCGGGGCGGTCTGGATGCCGAAGCCCCCCTGCCCTGCGCACCAGAAAAAGCCGGGCCTTTGCCTGTCAAAGCCGTAGACCGGGAGCCGATCCGGCGCGAACGAGCGCAGCCCGGCCCAGCTTCGCTCGACTCGCTCGACCGGCCAGTCGACCACATGCTCGAAGCGATCAATCGCGATTGCGATGTCGATCTCTTCCGGAGCGGCGTCGCACGGGTCGCTCGGAATCTCGTCGTGCGGGCTCAGCCAGATGCTGCTGTCGCTCTCACCCTTGAAATAGAAATTGCCGGCCGCGTCATCCACGAGGGGCAGATCGCGTAGCCCGGACCGGCCGACGCGCAGCTGGACCATCGTCCGGCGCATCGGCTCGATCCCGAGCGGCTGAACCCCGCATGCCTTCGCGACATCGTCGGCCCAGGCGCCTGCCGCATTAACGATGACCGCCGCCGACAGCACCGAACCGTCGTTCAGCTCGGCAACCCAGCGGCCGTCGCGATGAGACGCTGAGGTCAGCCGCATCGCGGTGGCGACCTCACCGCCGCATTTCCTGAATCGGCTGAGGTAAGCGGAATGAAGCGCGGCCACGTCGATGTCGGCGCACGCGGGCTCGAAAAGAGCACAGCGCCAGTTAGGCCGAACTCCCGGCAGCATCCGTTCGAGCTCGGGCCGTTCGACGCGCCGGCACTCGATTCCCGGCGGCAGCTCCGGCCAACCCTCGCGCGACAGGTGGAGGTCCCCGCGCGTTCGAAGGAAGCCTCGATCGGCAAAGTCCGCTGGCGGCGACTCCAGGAATGGGCGGGACGCAGACGACAGCAGCGCCACCTTCGGCCCGCCGTAGCTCTCGAGCCAGAATGCGGCGGAGCGCCCGGTCGAGTGAAAGCCGCAAAACTCCTCCGCCTCGACAATCAGCGTCCGGCGCGAGCCCGAGATTTCGGCGCCAAGGCTCGCACCGGCGATTCCGCCACCGACGATGATCACGTCAAAATCGCTCATTTCGAAAGGCCGGTTACGAATTCGAAAGCCGCGCCGTCTAGGGGTGCGGTCATGTTCAACGCGACGTTTACCGGACTCCTGCTCGCGCTGCTCGCCGCGATTCTCATTTTCGCGGCGGTCACCGACCTCAGGACGTTCACCATCTCGAACCGGCTGAACCTCACGATCGCGCTCCTCGCGCCGATCTATTGGTGGTCGGCCGCGTTGTCGCCGTGGCCCGGCGTCGCCATCCAGCTCGGCGCTGGAGCGGCGGTGTTCCTGCTGCTCGCGATGGCATTTTACGCGGGGATGATGGGCGGCGGAGACGTGAAGCTCGCGGCCGCCGTGGCGCTCTGGTTCTCGCCAGCGGTGACGCTGAAGTTCCTGGTTTTCATGTCGCTTGCCGGCGGAGTCCTGACTCTCGCCGTCGTCTGCTGGCACCGCTTCAAACGGCGCGAAGGCAGGCCGGAGATTCCATACGGGGTGGCGATCGCCTTTGGGGCCCTCGCGATTCTCACCCAACGCTTTCTTAACCAATTTGCCTGATTTGTGAGGCTGTTCAGGGGACCCGAGTAGGGGAGGCGATCACGCCATGAATGTGAAGAAACTGGCTCTGCTGGTTGGAGCATTGGTCATCGCGGTGATCACCGCCGTCATGGCCAAGAACATGTTCGCAGGGGCTGGAGCTCAGCAGGCTGCCGCGGCGCCCGTTGTTCCAGTGGGACCCAAGGTCCTGGTCGCCAAGAAGGCGTTGCCGGTCGGCACGATCATCGATGCCGACAGCTTCACCTATCAGCCTTGGCCGAAGGAGCTCATGCAGAGCGCCTATTATGTCGAAGGCCAGCCCGACGGCGATCCCAAGAAGCTGATGGGCACGGTGGTTCGCTATGCGATCACCGCCGGCCAGCCGGTCACTCGCGGCGCGCTCGTCGGTCCGCAGGATCGCGGCTTCCTCGCCGCGGCGCTCGGCCCGGGCATGCGGGCGATCACCGTTCCGGTGAGCGCTTCGACGGCCGTCGCCGGCTTCGTCTTCCCGGGAGACCATATCGACCTCATGCTGACCCAGCAGGTGCAGGGTGGCGGCGACGGTCCGCCGCTGAAGGTCACGGAAACGATCATCCGCAACCTGCGCGTGCTCGCGACCGACCAGCGCGTCACCAGCACGGACGATGAAGGCAAGACCAAGGTCCAGACTTTCTCGAACGTGACGCTCGAGGTCACTCCGCGCATCGCCGAGAAGATCGCGGTCGCGCAGAGCCTCGGCAACCTGTCGCTGTCGCTCCGCTCGCTCGCGGACAATACGTCCGAGCTCGAGCGTGCGGTTGCTGCCGGCGACGTGAAGGTCCCGGACGGCACCAATCCGACCGATGAGAAGCAGATGCTTCTCGCCGTCGCCAACCGTCCGGTCGACTCGAACACGACCTACAGCACGGGCGGCGACGTGTCGCGCTTCCAGCGCCGCACGGTTCCGGCCAGGCCGATGACCGCTCCGCAGTTCGCGGCGGCCGGCGCCCCGGCCGGCCCTGCCGGCGGGACGTTCGTCGTCGGCTCGGGCGTGCGTGTCGCGCGCGGCAATTCAGTCACCGTTGTTCCGGTGGGAGCTCGCTAAAATGAAGTACCGCAAGATCACGCGCCGGGCCCGCCTCGGCACTGCATTCGGCGCCCTGGCAATCGCCCTGGGCACGCTGAGCGCCGCCCAGCCGGCGGTCGCCCAGAACCACACCTTCCGTCCGACGGGGCAGCTCCTGCTGTCGATCGGCGAAGGCCAGATGGTCAACGTGTCGCGCAAGGTGGCGGACGTCTGGATCTCGAACCCCGAGGTGGCCGACGTCTATGTCACCAACTCGCACTCGCTGAATCTCTTCGGCAAGAAGAGCGGCGAAACGACCGTGATCGCGACCGCCTCCGACGGCTCCGTGGTCTATGCGACCAACATTCGCGTGGCCCAGAACCTGTCGAGCGTGAACGAGGTGCTTCACGCGGCCATGCCGGACTCCAACATCACGGTCACCAGCGTCGGCCAGCTCGCCGTCATGAACGGCACCGTCGCCTCCCCGGAGGATGCGGCGCAGGCGCAGTCGCTCGTCACCTCGCTGCTCAACCCGGGCAAGAAAGAGGGTGACCTACTCGACATCGTGCCGGTCAACCGGCTGAAGACCGCGACTCCGCTTCAGGTCACTCTGAAGGTGCGCATCGCCGAGGTGAACCGCTCGCTCTTGAAGCAGATCGGCGTCAACCTCTTCTCGAGCGACCCGACGAGCGGCTTCAAGTTCGGAATCAACCAGGGCAGCGGCACCGTCCCGTCCGGCGCTTTCTCGGTCGCCAACGCGCTTGGCGCCGGGACCTCGCTCGGCGCGGCAGGCCACCTGCTTGGCCTCGACCTGATCGGCAGCCTCGACCTCGCGGCCAAGGACGGCCTGGTCTCGATCCTCGCGGAGCCGAACCTCACGGCGCTCTCAGGCGAAACCGCGAGCTTCCTCGCGGGCGGCGAGTTCCCGATCCCGATCTCGCAGTCGCTCGGCTCGGTCAGCGTCGAATATAAGCAGTATGGCGTCGGCCTCGCCTTCACTCCGATCGTGCTCGCCGACGGACGGATCTCCATGCGGGTCCGCCCGGAGGTCAGCGAGCTTTCGAACCAGGGTGCGGTCACGCTGAACAACTTCGTCGTTCCGGCGCTGGTCACCCGCCGCGCGGAAACGACGGTCGAGCTCGGCTCGGGTCAGTCGCTGATGATCGCGGGACTGCTGAAGAACACCAACAGCAACAACATCAACAAGGCACCTTTCCTCGGCGACATCCCGATCCTCGGCGCCCTGTTCCGTTCGACCTCGTTCCAGCGCGACGAGACCGAGCTGGTGATCATCGTGACGCCGTACCTCGTGCGTCCGGTGTCGACGCAGCTCGCCACTCCGATCGACGGCTATCGCGCGCCGACGGACGCCCAGCAATGGCTCGGCGGACAGACCTTCACGGGGACTTCCGGCGTTCGCACGCCGGTCGCCGTTCCCGCCGCGGCCGCTCCCGCAGCCGCCGGATCGGTCGCCTCCCCGGGGTTCAAGCTGTGAACGGCCGCTCTTTCAGGAAGGACATGACGATGCGTTCGAAACTCGTCCTCTTCGCTCTCGCCGCCTCGGTTGCGGGATGCGCTACCCCGACGGTCGACTCGGCTGAGCGCGGCCTTGCGCCGGTCAACGTCCCGGTCGTGACGAGCGCCGACTATACGTTCGACGCGGCAGCGCCGGGCGGAAGTCTTGCTCCGGGCGAATCTGAGCGGCTCAACGGCTGGTTCCAGGGCCTCAGCCTCGGTTACGGCGACTCCGTCTATGTGGACGGCGCCTATCATGGGCCGGCGGGGACGCAGATCGCGCAGATCGCGGGCCGTTACGGAATGATGGTCCAGCCCGGCGCGCCCGTTACCGCGGGCGTGGTCCAGCCCGGCACCGTGCGGGTGGTGGTCAGCCGCCGCCGCGCCGAGGTCCCCGGCTGCCCGAACTGGAGCCGTCCGGCCTCGCCGAACTTCGGCAACAAGAACATGTCGAACTTCGGCTGCGCCATTAACTCCAACCTTGCGGCGATGGTCGCCGATCCGGTTGACCTGATCCACGGTCGCGAAGGCAGCAGCGTCATTGACGCCCAGACTGCGACCAAGGCGGTCAACTACTACCGGACGCAGGCGCCCACTGGCGCGCAGGGCCTCAAAGAAGTCAGCACCAAGGGGGGCAACTGATGAACGCTCCATTCCAGGCACGCGCAGGCTTGCGTGACCCGTTCACCGCGTTCGTGTGCGACGATGCGACGGCCGACATGCTTCGGCCCGTGGCCGTCGAGCACGGCTGGAGCCCCGAGAAGGTCAACAAGGGCGGGCTGCGCAACGCTGTCCAGTCGCTGTCGGTCTCGGCTAGCCCGAACATCCTGTTCGTCGACTTGAGCGAGTCCGCAGACCCGCTGAACGACATCAACGCGCTCGCGGAAGTGTGCGAGCCCGGCACGATCGTGATCGCGGCTGGCACCGTCAACGACGTTCGCCTCTACCGCGACCTCGTCGCCAGCGGCATTCACGATTACCTGCTGAAGCCCTTCACGGTGGACCAGCTGCGCGACACCTTCGCGCATGCGCAGATGATCCTCTCCGGCCCCCGCGCCGAAGCCCAGGCCGACCGCCCGCACGTGATGACGGCGGTGATCGGGGTTCGCGGCGGTGTCGGCGCATCGACGATGGCGACCTCGCTCGCCTGGCTCCTTGGCGAAAAGGCCAGGCGCTCGACCGCGCTCCTCGACCTCGACGTCCACTTCGGGACCGGCGCCCTGGCGCTCGACCTGGAGCCTGGCCGCGGCCTGACGGACGCGATCGAGAACCCAAGCCGAATCGACGGGCTGTTCATCGAGCGCGCGATGGTCCGAGCCAACGAGCGCCTCGCCGTGCTTTCGGCCGAGGCTCCGATGCACCAGCCGCTGGTCACCGACGGGACCGCCTTCTTCCAGTTGCAGGAGGAAATGCGGAACTCGTTCGAGGCGACCGTGCTCGACCTGCCGCGCGGGATGCTGATCCAGCACCCGCACCTGGTCCATGACGCGCATGTCGCCGTCGTCGTCTCGCAGCTGACGCTTGCCGCGACTCGCGACACGATCCGGGTCCTGGCCTGGCTGAAGTCGAACGCTCCGCAGACCAAGGTCATCGTCGTCGCCAACGGCGTTCCGGCCGGCGGCGCGCTCGAGATCAGCAAGAAGGACTTCGAGCAGTCGATCGAACGGAACGTCGACATCGTCTTCCCGTACGATCCCAAGTCGGCGGCGCAGGCGGCGAAGCTCGGCAAGCCGCTGGCGGAAGTCGCGAGCGGCAAGCTGACCAGTCCGTTCAACACGCTCTCGACGATGGTTCTCAGCAACGCCGCGGAGGAAGCCTCCGCCGACGGAGAGGCCAAGGCCGCAGGCGGCGCGAAAAGCTTCGTCGAGAACCTGAAGTCGATGCTGAACAAGCCGAAGGCGGAAGCCGCCTGAGGCTTTGAAGTACCCGCCGGCGCTTCCCGCGCCGGCGTCAAGTTGAGAGGCGAGGCGAGAAATGCTTCTTTGGCTCATCCTGATCGGCGTCACGGCGGCCATGGGCCTTGGCTATGTCGCCATGAGCGGCCCCTCGCCGGACAGGTCGCTCAAGCGGCGCATTGAGCTGGTGAAGGAACGGCACGGGGACTCGATCACCGGCCAGGCGCAGGCGCAGATCCGCAAGCTGATGGCGCAGCGCGCCGGCAGCAAGCTCGAAAGCTATGCTTCAACGCTGATCCCGCGGCCAGCGCTCGTCCGCCGCCGTCTTGAAATGACGGGCAAAGACATCAGCCTCGGCAAATATTCGATGGTCTGCGTCGGCCTCGTCGCACTGGTGATGGTCGGCCTGATGTTCCGTGGAGCACCCCTGCTGCTCTCGCTGATGCTCGGCCTCTTCGTCGGCATCGGCGGGCCGCACTTCGTCATCGGCTTCATGATCAAGCGCCGAGTGAACAAGTTCACGTCGAACTTCCCCGATGCGATCGAGCTGATGGTCCGCGGCCTGCGCTCGGGCCTGCCGATCACCGAGACTCTCGGCATCGTCGCAAGCGAGATCGTCGGCCCCGTTGGGGTCGAGTTCCGGATGGTCACCGACAAGATGAAGATCGGCCGGACCATGGAGTCGGCGCTGCAGGACACCGCCGACCGCCTTGGAACTCCGGAGTTCCAGTTCTTCGTCATCACACTGGCGATCCAGCGGGAGACCGGCGGCAACCTCGCCGAGACCCTGTCGAACCTCGCCGACGTGCTGCGCAAGCGCGGCCAGATGAAGCTGAAGATCCGGGCGATGAGCTCGGAGTCGAAGGCGTCCGCCTATATCGTCGGCGCCCTCCCCTTCATCGTCTTCACGCTCGTGTGGCTCATCAACCCGCAATACATGCAGAATTTCTTCATCGATCCGCGGCTGATCGTCGCCGGCATCGGCGGTCTCGTCTGGATGAGCATCGGCGGCTTCATCATGGCCAAGATGGTCAATTTCGAGATCTGAGGGGGAACGGATAGTCATGCAAACAGTGCCGCCCACCGGTCCTCACCTCCTCGGCTTCGACGTCATCTGGATTGCGACGTGCCTCAGCGCGATCGCGACATTTGCGGTGATGATCGCCCTTTATGCTGCGACCACCGTCAAGGACCCGATGGCGCGCCGGGTGAAGGCGCTGAACGAGCGCCGCGAGCAGCTCAAGGCCGGCATCGTCGCCTCGACGAACAAGCGCAAGAAGCTGACGAACAAGAACCAGGCTGCGGACACCGTCCGGTCGATCCTGACGCAATTCAAGATGCTTCAGGACGACCAGCTGAAGAAGACCCAGCAGCGCCTGATGCAGGCGGGCATCCGCACCAAGGACCTCGCCTTCTTCATCATTCTCGCGCGCTTCCTGCTTCCGCTGGTGCTCGGAATCGGTGCCGTGCTTTGGATCTATGTCTTCAACGGGGAAC
>DASVXR010000105.1:0-6600 GCA_036392595.1 Sphingomicrobium sp. | reverse complement strand
CCTGTCGCGGATCCTGTTCGGCACCTCCATTACCAACCTATCGGCGCCGGAAGCGCTGCAGCTCGCCTCCGCGGTTGCCGCGCTGCAGTCAGGCTCGGGCAGCCTCGATCCCATCAACGCCCTTCGGCGGGCGGTCGGCCTAGACCGCCTGCGCATCGTCCCGGCGGACGTCGCGACGGGCCAGAAGACCGCGATTGCGGCCGGCAAATATGTGACCCGGAAACTGTTCGTTGAGGTAGTGACCGACGGCCAGGGCTATTCCGCGACGCGCGTCGAATATCAGATGACGCGCTGGCTCTCGCTCCTGTCCTCGGTCTCGACGATCGGCCGTTCGAGCGCCAGCGTCCGGGTGTCGAAGGACTATTAGCGGCAATGCGGTTGCGCCGCCGATTTGCTGCGCTACGCTCCTGACCCGCGGCGAAGGAAAAAAGGGGGACTTCACCGAATGGCGAATTACAAGCATCGCAAGACCGTCCTCTCGCCCGACGAGATGCCCGAAGAGCACCGCCTGAAGAAGTCGCTGTCCTGGCCGCACCTCATCTTCCTCGGCGTCGGCGCGATCGTCGGCACGGGCATCCTCGTCCTCATCGGCACGGCGGCCGGGAAGGCCGGCCCGGCGATGATGCTGAGCTTCTGCATCGCCGGAGTGATCTGCGCCGCCGCGGCGCTCGCTTATGCCGAGGTCGCGACGATGATCCCGGCGTCGGGCTCAGCCTATACTTACTCCTATGTCGTGTTCGGGGAGGTGATCGCCTGGTTCGTCGGCTGGTCGCTGATCCTCGAATATAGCCTCGTCGTCAGCGCGGTCTCAGTCGGTTGGTCCGGCTATTTCTCGCCGCTCGTTGGGATTCCCGAGAAGTTCGCGACCGCGCCGCTGCTCGGCGGGGTATTCAACTTCCCGGCGGTGTTTATCATCGCCGTTATCGCGGGCCTGCTCATCTACGGCATCCGCGAAAGCGCGAACCTCAACTCTGTGCTCGTCGCCATCAAGATGCTCGCGCTGGCCATGTTCGTCATCGTCGCGCTGCGGGTCTTCAACATGGACCACTTCCACCCGTTCATGCCCTATGGCTTCGTCAAGTCCGGCCCTCCCGGACAGGAGGTCGGGGTCATGGCGGCCGCGGCGATCATCTTCTTCGCTTTCTACGGCTTCGATGCGATCGCCACGGCGGCCGAAGAGGCGAAGAACCCCGGCCGTGACCTGTCGATCGGGATCGTCGGCTCGATGCTGCTGTGCGTGATCATCTACATGGCGGTAGCCGCCGCGGCGATCGGCGCGGAGCCGTTCCAGCGCTTCGCCTCGAGCACCGAGCCGCTGGCGCTCATCCTGCGCGACATCCACCAGCCGATCGCGGCGAAGATCCTCGCCGCCTCCGCTTCGATCGGAATGCCGACGGTCATCCTCGCTTTCTTCTACGGGCAGAGCCGGATCTTCCTCAGCATGTCGCGGGACGGCCTGCTTCCGCCTGCGCTGGCGCGGCTGTCCGGTCGGAGGAACCCCGTTCGCATCACGCTCTTCACCGCAGTGGTCGTGGGAATCCTCGCCGGGCTCGTTCCGCTGAACGACCTCGTGGCGCTGGCGAATGCCGGGACGCTGACGGCATTCATCGCGGTCTGCGCGGCGATGCTGACGATGCGCCGGCGCGACCCCGGAGCGAAGCGGCTGTTCCGCACTCCGCTGCCGTGGCTCACCGGCCTCATCGGTATCCTCGGCTGCGCCTATCTGTTCTACAGCCTGCCCCGCCACACCCAGGAATGGTTCGTGCTCTGGAACGGCGTCGGCCTGGTCATCTACTTCCTCTTCGCCGCCCGCAATGCCGAGCGGACCCGAGGCGCCGTTCGTGCATAGGCGCCGCTGATGGCGACGGAGGCCGCTGACCGCCGAGTTGCTGCCGAGACCAGTCGACGATCGGCGATCGGCGGGAACACGATCGTCCTTTTGGTCTTCACCCTGATCGTTCCTTTCGTGCTGGGAAGCTCCGCCACGATCTTCGAGGACGGCGACGTCAGCTGGCACATCGCGGCGGGACGGTGGATGATCGCGCACGGCCAGGTGCCGATGACCGACCCATTCTCTTTCTCGGCCTTCGGTCACCGGTGGGTGGCCCATGAATGGCTCGGCGAAGCGGTGTTGGGTGCAGGCTACAATCTCGCTGGCTTCACCGGTGTCGCCTTGCTCATCATCATCGCGCTTGCCGCGCTGATGCTGGTGATCGGCCTCGAGCTCAGCCGCTGGGTCCGCGCGGGAGCAACCGCCGCCATGCTTGCGGCCGTTACCGTCGTCCTCATCCCCTTCCTTCATGCCCGGCCGATGGTCCTGGCCTGGCCCTTCCTCGCATTCTGGATCGTGGCTCTCCTGCGCGCGCGCGAGCGGGGGCTGGCGCCGCCACTGTGGCTGGCGCTCGTGATGCTCGTCTGGGTCAACTTGCATGCGAGCTTCGCGCTCGGGCTGCTCCTGATCGCCCCGTTCGCGCTGGAGGCGCTGATCGAGGAGCCCGACAGGAAGCGCGTCCTGATCGGCTGGGGCAGCTTCGGAATCGCCTGCGTCGCCGCTTCACTGGTCAGCCCGAACACGGTCACCGCCCTCCTGATCCCGATCGGCGCCTTCACCAGCAGCGACATCAACCTGATCGGCGAATTCAAGCCCACGGACATGAGCTTCACGCCATGGTTCGAATATTCGCTGCTTTTGCTCCTGGGCCTTTGCCTCATGCGCGGAACGCGGGTTCCCGTGGTGCGGCTGATTGTTTTGTTTCTGCTGCTGCATCTCGCCTTCCAGCACATGCGTCACCAAGCGCTGTTCATCATTGCCGCGCCGCTGCTCCTTGCGAGGCCGCTGGCTCGTGAGTCAGCGCCCAGGCCGCTCGACGGTCCGCAAGGCAAGCGCATGGCGATGCTCGGCGGCCTTGCTCTTGTAGCGCTGCTGGCGATCCGCCTCGCAAATCCGCTGCCGGCGCCCAATTCCGAGCGGAATCCGACGAGCGCAATCGCCGCCGTTCCCCCGGAGCTCCGCAGCCAGCGGGTGCTCAACAGCTACAGCTTCGGCGGGCCGCTGATCCTGTACGGGATTCGGCCGTACATCGACGGCCGCACTGACCTTTATGGCGAGCCGTTCGTGCTCGACTACCAGGCGATGCTCGAGGGGAATGCCGCAAAATATGCGGAAGCGATGCGCCGCTGGGATTTTCGCTGGGCTCTGATCTCGCCGAAGGACGGCGCGCTCCTGCGCTTGCTCGACGGCGATCCTGCCTGGAAGCGGATTCGCTCAGACCGTTATGCGGTGACTTTCGCCAGAAGCTGAAAGCTAATGCTTCAGGAAGCCGTTCAGCGTTTCCTGGAGCTCCTCGACCGACATGCGCTCCCACTCCTCCGACCAGGGGGAGTCCGACCCCGCAGCCTTCAGGTATGACGGCGCTTCCCAGTCGGCCGGGGCTACTTCGGGGCGCGCCTTCGCAAGCAGCTGCATGTCGAAGGCTTCGTGGAACTTCAGCCCCATGTGATCGCCGAGCGCCCAGGTCACCGTCCCGAAAACCTCGCCGGCCTCGCCAAGGTCGAGCAGCGGCTGAGCACCGACGGGCAGCACCGACTGGCATTCGATCAGCGCGCCGCCTTCCGAAATGTCGCGGAGGCGGACGGGGGTGCTTGCGAAGTCATAATGAAGGACACCCGACCAGATGAGCGGATGGCGGCGGCTGTCCCGCTGTTCCTCTGGCGACTTCCGGGTTGCATTTTGCTCGGCCTCGTCGGTCGAGCGGCGTTGGCGCTCGCCGATCTCAACATCGCTGAAATTCTGTTCGATCACGGCCTTGAGCAGCTTCGCTTTCGCTTCCTCGGAGCAGTCGAGCCGCGTCTCGTGCGCGAACTCCAGGCCGATACGGCCGCCCTTCAGCCAGCGCACCGCGCATTCGATTTTGCCGCCGTTGCCAAGGTGCAGCTCGACCCGGTCCCAAAGCATCGGCTGCAGATCGCCTTCGATCATTGCCCCGCCGCCCGAGAGGTTCACCAGCTGGACCATGTAGGACTTGCGCCGGTGGACAACCTTCACCTGCTGGTCCGAGAGGCGATGGCGGTCGTCGTCGCGCATGTGCGTCGTGCGGGACTCCTCGCGAGCAATGTCGATGCTCGTGAGGCTCGCGCCGCCGGCCCCGCCCTTCTTGCGCTTGGTTCCAAGCAGGCTGCGCCGCTCGCGGATTTCGCCGCCAAGGATCTGCTGGCGAATGTTGTTCATGCACTACTCCACGCCACTGGGCACGGAGCTTATGCACAAAGACGGTTACCTAATCGTGCATCACGATGAGTAATACATGTCGAACTCGACCGGGCTCGGGGTCGTCTCCCAGCGCATCACCTCTTCCCATTTGAGGTCGATGTAGCTGTCGATCTGGTCGTCGCTGAACACGTCGCCGCGGGTCAGGAAGGCGCGATCATTCTGCAGGCTGACGAGCGCCTCGCGCAGCGAGCCGCACACGGTCGGGACGTTCACCAGCTCCTGCGGCGGCAGGTCGTACAGGTTCTTGTCCATCGGGTCGCCCGGATGGATGCGGTTCTGGATGCCGTCGAGGCCGGCCATCAGCAGCGCCGAATAAGCGAGGTACGGGTTGGCGAGGGCGTCGGGGAAGCGGAACTCAACGCGCTTCGCTTTCTCGCCCGCGCCGTACGGGATCCGGCATGAGGCCGAGCGGTTGCGGCTGGAGTAAGCGAGAAGGACCGGAGCCTCGAAGCCGGGAACCAGGCGCTTGTAGCTGTTGGTCGTCGGGTTGGTGAAGGCGTTCAGCGCGCGGGCGTGCTTGATCACGCCCCCGATGAAGTAGAGCGCCATTTCGCTGAGGCCCGCATAGCCATTGCCCGCGAACAGCGGCTTGCCGCCCTTCCAGATCGACATGTGTGTGTGCATGCCGCTGCCATTATCCTTGGCGATCGGCTTCGGCATGAAGGTCGCGGTCTTCCCGTAGGCATGCGCGACCATGTGCACGACATATTTGTAGATCTGCATCCGATCGGCGGTCTCGACGAGGCCGCCGTAGGTGAGACCCAGCTCGTGCTGCGATGCGGCGACCTCATGATGGTGCTTGTCCATCGGCAGGCCCATCTCGAGCATCGTCGCGACCATCTCGCCGCGGATGTCCATCGCGCTGTCGACGGGGGCGACGGGGAAATAGCCGCCCTTGGCACGCGGACGGTGGGCGAGGTTGCCGCCTTCATATTCGCGGCCGGTGTTGGTCGGCAGCTCGATGTCGTCGATGCGGTATGAGGAGACGTGGTAGCCGTCCTCGAAGCGGACGTCGTCGAACATGAAGAATTCGGCTTCGGGGCCGACAAAGACGGTGTCGCCGATGCCGCTTGCCTTCACATACGCCTCGGCGCGGGTCGCGGTCGAACGCGGGTCGCGGCCGTAAAGCTCGCCGGTCGAGGGCTCGACGATGTTGCAGAACAGGACCAGCATCGGGGTGGCGCTGAACGGGTCGAGATAGGCGGCGTCGAGGTCGGGTTTCAGGATCATGTCGCTCTCGTTGATCGCCTTCCATCCGGCGATGGAGCTTCCGTCGAACATGAAGCCGTCGGTCAGACTGTCCTCATCGACCACGCCCGACGCCATGGTCAGGTGCTGCCACTTGCCCTTCGGATCGGTGAAGCGGAGGTCGACCCAGTCGATCTCCTCGTCCTTGATCCGCGAAAGGATCGCGCCCGCGTCGGTTGCTGCCTTGGCCATTTCGTTGCCCTCACTCTCTCCAACCCCGCTCACAACAAAGCGGCATGCACGCCAGCCTGCGCTGGCATGACAGCCGTTCGATTCGAGCTTGGGAGTTCAGATTCCCGACTGCGCGGCGAGAGTCAGGAGGGCGGCGAATATTTCACTGGAGGGGGTCCGGCTGCGGCAGTCCGCCTGACCCAGACGGCGCCGCGTGGAACGACCTCACGCGCGCAGGCGTTCGCGCCAAGGGGACGCGAATGGATCAAGGGGACGAGCAATGAGCGCCAACGGCCTGGAGGTGTTCGACAGAACACTGGAAACGACTCACATCTGGCTCAACGAGATCTGCAACGATCTTGGGCCCGATAAACAGGTCGCGTGGAAGGTACTTTCGACGGTCCTCCACAAGCTGAGGGATCGGCTGACGATCAACCTCGCGGCGCACCTGGGCGCGCAGCTGCCGCTGCTCGTGCGGGGTGTCTATTACGACCAGTACGATCCCGGCCACATGCCCTCGGAAGCGCGCAGTCGCGACGAGTTCGTCGCCGAGGTCGCGGACTGGCTGAAAGACACCCGCCCCGTCGACCCTGATGAAGCCGTCCGCTCGGTATTCCGAGTGCTGTCTCGGCACATCTCGGAAGGGCAGATCAACAAGGTCCGCGACGCGCTCCCGAAGAGCCTCAGGCAGATGTGGGAGTCGGCCGAAGACCCGACGAAACTCGCCGGCGAGCCCCTGCTTCTGACCGAAGAGGTGTAGTTCTTACAGACAGGCCTGAAGATACGGCTGGTCGAAGCCGAACTGCTTGGCCTTGTCGAGCGTGTAGGGGCGCAGGCCCATCGAGCGATATTCGCCGATGATCTTCCCGTCGGGCGTCTCGTCCAGATACTCGAACTTGAACAGCTCCTGG
>DASVXR010000104.1:0-1716 GCA_036392595.1 Sphingomicrobium sp. | reverse complement strand
GAAATATTTCGCCAACAAGCACGGGCTCACCACCGAGCAGGTGCTCGACCTCATCAAGCAGCACGGCAACGACCGCAAGGCGCTCGAAGAGGCGGTGGCAAGGATCAAGGGTCCGACGCCGAGAGCGCCGACGACCGCCTGAACCCGCGCCAGTCGCGAAACGCAGAAAAGACAGCCCGGCCGGATCGCTCCGGCCGGGCCGAGTTCAAGCGCCAGGCGCCGCCTTAGCGGGTCTGGCTGAGCTTCTGCCTGGCGACTGCATTGGCGAGCGCCTTCGACCCGTTGCGCGCGGTACAGGTAGCCGGGCTGGTTGTCGATTTGCCGAGCACCGCGGCGCTGACGCCGCAGACGTTGGCTGCGATGCCGACCGGTACCTGGACAGTGATCGGAACGCTGACGTTGTTGAGCGCCGCGATCTGATCGTTGTTGAGGAAGTTCTTCAGAATATCGACGTTCTGAACACTGACATTCACCAGGCCGCCCGAGGTGTTGACCTGGGCGAGGGCCGGGGTGGCAGCCGCAAGGGCAGCGGCGGCAAGCAACATCTTACGCATTACATCCTCCATTCGAGTGCATAAAAAATGGACGCGCGAGGGCGCCCTTACCGTTCCCGCCTCATCCGGGCGGTTCGCGTGTCAAAACGTCGCCAAGCCATTGTTTTTCCACGGCTGCGGCGGGCCGCTGCAAGAGCAGGCCGAGCCGCTCGGGAGCTTTCAGGCGGATGAACGCGGCGTTTCAGCGGCGTTCACGTGCAGGGTTCGCGAAGACGCGCGAGGGGGGGTCGAAACGGGGGTCCTTCCACTTCTTCCACTTCGCAGGAAATCGGCGGCGGCGCCCGACATGAGGTCCCGCCAATCGAGCCGCGCTGCACATCGTTGAGCTTAAGGCACAAAAGGGGCGCTGTAGGACAGCGGAATCATGCTTCGATTAGGTGAATGGCGAAAACAGGCGTAAGGGGCGCGCATCACCGCAACTGGCCCTCAGCGCGGCGGTGACCGAGAGACGAATGGAGAGCTCCCGCTGTATCCGAGGAGCGTACCCATGTCCCCACGCATCACCTATCGCCTTTACACGTTCGACGGCGTCCGAATGGTCCTGGATGCGGACCTCATCAAAGCGGCGAGCGACGACGAAGCGCTTGCGCACGCGAACGTCGCCGCGCTCGGCAAGAAGGCCGAGCTGTGGGAAGGCCGGCGCCTGGTCGCCGCGCTCGACAGCGAGCCGCTGCCGCCGACGGGAGATTGGGACCTTCCTGGAGCGCTCCCCGCGAGCTGCTAGACCGGCGGGAGGACGATCAGGCGGGCCGACTTGCGGCCGCAGCGTTCGCATTTGAGGCGGCGGCGGATGCGCTCCAGGTCGCCCGGGCCGCAGCGGCGGACGACCTCGGTGGCGCTCAGCGTGTTGGCGGCGGCGCAAGCGGTGCACTCGATGCGGAGGCTCGCGCCGAAGCGGACGAGATCGGCGGCCGTGCCGACATGCTTGAAGGACATTCACGCTGATTAGGGCGCGCGGAACGATTCGTGAACATGGCAAGAGTGGTCGAGAGCAGGTGGGGACTTGCCGGGCTGCCGCCCAGGGCGAACCTGAACCTTCGACGTCACGGACTACTCCGTGATGAAAGTTCCCCGACCTGCACACAGTTGACTGAAACACCTCCGGCAAGCACGAAATGTGCATGCCATCCCCGCTGCTGATACCCACTAACCTCCAGCTGGT
>DASVXR010000103.1:0-3300 GCA_036392595.1 Sphingomicrobium sp. | reverse complement strand
TGGGGCCTCGGCCATTATCAGCCCGCCGCGCGCTTCCTCGGCATCGTCCCGGCAGCGCCGCCACAAGCGACGCCCGAAGCGGTCCCTCTGACCCCGGCGCCGCAGGCGGCCCCGGCTCAGCCGCAAGCGCCCGACGATGCGCGCATTGCCCAGCTCGAACAGCGCGTCTCCAGCGTCGAGAATGCAACCGAGCGTGCAGAGGGCTTCGCGGGCCGCGCCGACGCTCTGGTCGTCGCATTCGCCGCGCGCCGGGCGATCGATCGCGGAGTCGCGCTCGGCTATCTCGAGAACCTGCTCGTCGATCGCTTCGGCCAGCAGCACCAGCAGGCGGTCGCGACGATCATTACCGGCTCGCGCCAGCCGGTGCGCCTCAACGACCTCATCGCCGAATATGAGGCGATCGGACCGACTCTGCGCGGCACCGGCCCGCAGGACAGCTGGTGGGCCAGCTTCCGCAATTCGCTCGGCTCGCTGGTGGAGGTCCACCGCGCCGACCGTCCCTCGACGAGCAGCGACGCTCGCTACAACCGGGCGATGCTTCGCCTGTCCTCGGGCGACGTGGACCAGGCGCTGGCCGAGACGATGCGCATGCCGGGCGCAGCCAATGCCGGCGACTGGGTGCAGAAGGCGCGCCGCTATGTCGCCGTCCACCGGGCGCTCGACGAGATCGAATCGGCGGCACTGCTGGGGCATTGAGCCCTCGCGCTGAAAACGGTGGATAAGTGGCTTGGCATCCTTTCGCGGGGATGCGAGTCTTGCCTGTCGGCGCTCAGCGGCGATTCAGCTGGGTCGCGCTAAGCTTTTGGCGAAACAGGATAAGTCGGCGAGAGGTGTGAAGTCATGACGTCAGGGTGGAGACGTTTGGGACTGACCCTGGTGATCGGCGCGGCGGCGCAGGTCACCGCCTCGGCGGCAACGCAGCCGGCGCCTGCGCAACCCGTCGCCCGGCCCGTGGCGCAGCCGCTCCGTCCCGCCCCTCCGGCGCCGCAATATATCCGCGACCAGGTGACGCAGCTCGGACGCGACTTCGATGGGCGCGTGGGCATCGCGGTCAAGTCGATCGACAACGGCTGGAGCGTGGGCTGGAAGGCCGACGAGCTTTATCCGCAGCAGAGCGTCAGCAAGCTGTGGGTGTCGATCACCGCCCTCGACGCGGTCGACAAGGGCAAGGTGAGGCTCGACGACCAGGTCACGCTGACCCGCGACGACTTGACGCTGTTCCACCAGCCGATCGCCGCCAACATTCTTGGCGGAAGCTATACGACGACGCTGGGCGACCTGATGTTCAAGGCGATCACCACCAGCGACAATACGGCCAATGACAAGCTGATGCGTTCGGTCGGCGGACCAACCGCCGTTCGCGCGATGATCGCGTCCAAGCACCTTGGCGCCATCCGCTTCTACAATGGCGAGCGGGCGCTGCAGAGCCGGATCGCCGGCCTGATCTGGAGCCCGAGCTATTCGATTGGCAACGCCTTCTACGACGCTCGCGACGCTCTGCCGTTCGCCGTGCGCAAGGCCGCCTTCGACCGCTACGTCAACGACCCCTATGACGGAGCCGCGCCGAGCGCGATCGTCAATGCGCTGGCCCGCCTGAAGCGCGGCGAGCTGCTTTCGCCGGCGTCGACGCAGCGGCTGCTTTACATCATGAGCAACACGAAGACGGGGGCGAACCGCCTCAAAGGCGGGCTGAAGCCGGGCTGGGTGCTCAACCACAAGACGGGCACGGGCCAGGTCCTCGGAAGCCAGCAGGCCGGCTACAATGACATCGGCATTCTCACCGCTCCCGACGGCTCCAGCTATGCGGTCGCGGTGATGATCAAGCTGACGTCAGTGCCGCTGCCGGTGCGCATGACCCTGATGAACAATGTCGTGCGCGCCGTCATCGCGCAGCATGAAATCAGCCGTGGGACCGGCTACGCTCTCCAGTGACACGAGCCCCGCCAAGCGGCTGAGGCAGACCGCCGGAGTCCAGCGCGTCCCGACGCGCGAGCTCGAGCTCTTCATCGCCCGGAACTTCCTCGACGCTGGAACCTGTGCGGCGCTGATCGGCCTTATCGACGCGAAGCGGCGCCCGTCCGGGATCGCCGACGACATCGGCATCGCCAATTACCGCACGAGCGAGACCTGCGACCTCGACTGGCGTGAGCCGATCGTGGCGGCGGTCGACGACAAAATTTGCGCGCTGCTCGGCTTTCCCTCGCGCTCCGGCGAGCCGATCCAGGGCCAGCGCTATGCCCCCGGCCAGGAGTTCAAGCCGCACACCGACACGTTCGAGCCGGGCGGCTACGACTTCTACGTTCACACGGCGGATTTCGGGCAGCGCACCTGGACGGCGATGGTCTATCTCAATGAGCCCGAGGAGGGAGGAGCGACCCGCTTCAAGGTGATTGGCAAGACTGTCCAGCCCGAGCCGGGCAAGCTGCTCGCGTGGAACAACCTCATGCCCGACGGACGGCCGAACCCGGCGACCATGCACCAGGGGATGAAAGTGCGCCGCGGCACCAAATATATCCTGACGAAGTGGTTCCGGCAGCGAAGCATTTCCCGCTAAAGCGGCCGCCCGCTCGACGAACGGGCTGGCAGGCCGCTTGATTCGTCAAAACGGCAGTTCCATGGTCGCCCTCTTTGTCTGGGGGCCTCAGCATGTCGATCCGTATGACCCTTGTCGCGTTGCTCGTTGGGTGCGCGGCCGTTCCCGCTGCTGCCGAGGATGCGCAAAGCCTGGTTGCGAAAAACCTCGAAGCGCGCGGCGGGGCGGGGGCCCTGAGCGCCCTCAAGAGCGTGAGCTTCGACGGACGAGTGATTTTCCCGGGCGATTTCGAGCTCAGCTACAAGGAAGCCCGGGCGCGGCTTGCGTCGGGAGCAGCCGGCCGGACGGACCTAAGCCTCCAGGGCCTCGACGTCGTCCAATCCTATGACGGGCAGGGCGCTTGGAAGATCAATCCTTTCCAGGGCCGCAAGGACCCGGAGCGAATGTCGGCCGACGAGGCGCGCCAGCTTGCCGACAGCGCGCTCATCGACGGACCGCTGCTCGCCTCCCGATCGGACGGAAGCCGTGTCCAGTATCTGGGTCGCGAGGATTTCGACGGGACGCTCGCCTACAAGCTGAAGGTGACTCAGAAGGACGGCGACGAGTTCACCTACTGGCTCGATCCCGACACGATGCTCGAGATCAAGGTCGACGAGAGCCGGCGCATCCGCGGAGCGCAGCAGACCAGCGAGACCGAGCTCGGCGATTATGAGAAGGTCGGGGGCGTCTATTTCCCCATGTCGATCGAGACTTGGACGCAGGGCCAG
>DASVXR010000102.1:0-2881 GCA_036392595.1 Sphingomicrobium sp. | reverse complement strand
GCGCGACGACGTGATCATCGTCGCCTCGGTGTCCTGCCTCTACGGCATCGGCTCGGTCGAGACCTATTCGGCCATGACTTTCAGCCTGAAGAAGGGCGCGAGCGAGGACCAGCGCGAGGTCATCCGCAAGCTCGTCGCGCTCCAGTACCGGCGCAACGACCAGGCCTTCGCTCGCGGCAATTTCCGGGTGCGCGGCGACAGCCTGGAGATATTCCCCTCGCACTATGAGGACATGGCCTGGCGGATCAGCTTCTTCGGCGACGAGATCGAGGACATCACCGAGTTCGACCCCCTGACCGGCAAGACGATTGCCGCCCTCGACAGCATCAAGGTCTATGCGAACTCGCACTATGTGACGCCCGGGCCGACGCTCAAGCAGGCGATGGAGGCGATCAAGCACGAGCTCGCCGAGCGGCTGAAGGAGCTCACCGCGGAAGGACGGCTGCTTGAGGCGCAGCGGCTGGAGCAGCGCACCAACTTCGACCTCGAGATGATCGCGGCGACCGGCTCCTGCGCGGGGATCGAGAATTATTCGCGCTTCCTCACCGGGCGCCTTCCCGGCGAGCCGCCGCCGACCCTATTCGAATATCTCCCCGACAACGCGCTTCTGTTCATCGACGAGAGCCACCAGACGGTGCCGCAGATCGGCGCGATGGCGCGCGGCGACCACAGGCGGAAGATCACGCTCGCCGAGTACGGGTTCCGGCTGCCGAGCTGCATCGACAACCGCCCGCTGCGCTTCAATGAATGGGATGCGATGCGCCCGCAGTCGGTGTTCGTATCCGCGACGCCCGGGCCTTGGGAGATGAACGAGACCGGCGGAGTCTTCTCCGAACAGGTGATCCGCCCGACCGGGCTCATCGACCCGCCGGTCGACATCAAGCCGGTCGAGGACCAGGTCGACGACCTCGTCCACGAGGCCAAGGAGACTGCGCGCAAGGGCTACCGGACGCTCGTCACCACGCTGACCAAGCGCATGGCGGAAGACCTGACGGAATATCTCCACGAGGCCGGTCTCAAGGTCCGCTACATGCACTCCGACGTCGAGACGCTGGAGCGCATCGAGCTCATCCGCGAGCTGCGCCTCGGCGTCTACGACGTGCTCGTCGGCATCAACCTGCTGCGCGAAGGCCTCGACATTCCGGAATGCGGCCTCGTTGCGATCCTCGACGCCGACAAGGAAGGTTTCCTCCGCTCGGAGACCTCGCTGATCCAGACCATCGGCCGCGCCGCGCGCAACGCCGAGGGCCGCGTCATCCTCTACGCCGACACGATTATCGGTTCGATCGAGCGCGCGCTCAACGAGACCAACCGCCGCCGCGAGAAGCAGCTCGAATATAACGCCGAGCACGGCATCACACCGGAAAGCATCAAACGCCAGATCCACGACCTGCTCGCCGACGTCACACAGCGCGACGGCGTCGTCGTCGATACAGGGGACGAGGAGCGCCCGCACCTCGTGGGGCACAACCTCAAGGCTTACATCGGAGATCTCGAGGAAAGGATGCGGAAAGCCGCGGCCGACCTCGAATTCGAGGAAGCCGCCCGCCTCCGCGACGAGATCCGCCGTCTGGAAGAAGACGATCTAGGCATTCCCCACGACCAGCGGGTTGCGCCTCGGCCCCTCGGCCATTCGAGCGAGGGCAAGCCGGGCACTCGCAAGGGCCGCTTCGGCAAGCAGAGCCGCACCCGCTTCGGTCGCCGCTGACGCCCGTTTGCAGAACCGAGCCTTGCCTTAATTCAAAACCGCTGCTTCCTGCCTCGCATCGAGTCGGGGAGGGTTTTCGACGTGAAATTCAATGGATTGACCGCGCTCGCGCTCGTCCTGGCGGTGACTGCCGGGCCGGCCTTCGCGCAGGACAAGGGTGACGACAAGGACAAGAAGGACGCGCCGGTCGAAAAGGTCGTCCCGCAGGTCCATGTGACGCACCTCAGCGGAGTGTTCGGCGGCCAGAAGGTCAATTATGCCGCGACGATCGGCGAGACGATCCTTTCCGCCGAGGACGGGACTCAGAAGGCGGCGATCGTCACCACCTCCTACGTCAAGGAGCCGCGTGACCCGAACCGTCCCGTGACCTTCCTCTTCAACGGCGGCCCGGGCTCCGGCTCGGTTTGGCTGCAGATGGGCGCTTTCGGTCCGAAGCGCGTGGCGATCCCGTCGGATGCCCGCGACGACGGCGCTCCGCCCTATCCGATCGTCGACAATCCCGACAGCCTGCTCGACGTCACCGACCTGGTCTTCATCGACCCGCCGGGCACCGGCTTCTCGCACCTCATCGGCAAGACCGAGGGCAAGGAATTCTACGGGGTAACCGCCGACGCGAAAGCAGTCGCCGAAGTGATCCGCCGCTGGCTCAACGACAATGGCCGCTGGGACAGCCCCAAGTTCCTGGGCGGCGAGAGCTACGGCACGACCCGCTCGGCCGCGGTCGCCAACCAGCTGATGAACGAGACCTACAATGACGTGGGCCTCAACGGCATCATCCTCATCTCGACCATCCTCGACTTCGCCGCCGGCGCGGAGACTCCGGGCGACGAGCTCGGCTACATCACCAACCTGCCCTCGATGGCCGCGGTCGCCCTCTATCACGGCAAGACGCAGGGGCCGCCGGTCGAGCAGTTCACGGAGGAAGCGCGCCAGTTTGCCATCGGCCCTTATGCCTCGGCGCTGCTCAAGGGGCAGAAGCTGCCGCCGGAGGAGCGTGCGTCCATCCGGCACCAGCTGGCGCATTTCACCGGCCTTTCGGAGGACTATCTCGAGAAAGCCGACCTGCGCGTGACGCCGGGCCGCTTCTTCAAGGAGCTGCTGCGCGATCGCGGGCTCACCATCGGCCGCCTCGATTCCCGCTACACCGGCAAGGATTATGACAATGCCGGCGAG
>DASVXR010000101.1:0-7767 GCA_036392595.1 Sphingomicrobium sp. | reverse complement strand
TGGCAATGCCAACGAACAAGGTGACGATGCCGGCCAGCGCGAACACCGCCGCGATGGCGAAGAGAATGCCCGCGCGCAAATAATCGTCGGCGATGTCGATGGCGCGCGCCTTGATGAGCTCAAGTTCCGCGCGGCCATAATCGAGCGCCTCGTCAAAGAGTCGCTCGATCAGATCACCGATCGAGGGTTCGGGTCCGGAGGGTGGCTGCGGCTCGGCCGGCTTGAGCATCAGGCGTCGTCGTCCTCGTCTTCATCCTTGGCGAGGCCGCTCTTCACCAGGCGGGCGACGACGAAACCGACGACCGCGGCGCCGGCAAGCGCGATGCCCGGGCTGTTGCGGACGAAGTTGCGGGTGTCCTCAATGAGCTCGTCGGGGTCCTTGCTGGCGATCGAATTGGCGACATTCTCGATGCCCGAGGCCGCGCGCCGCGCATAATCGCCATATTCGGGGCCGAGCCGCTCCTCGATCCCGGGCGCCGTCTCGCCGACGGTCTTCGCCACATTCGCCAGCGCCTCCGCGGTGCGCTCGAGGCCCTGCGAAACGAACCCGCGAGCCCTTTCGCCGGCCTGGCTCGCGAGCTTCTCTCGGCCGCTGCGGAATCGGTCGGCAAGGCCGGTGTCGGCGCTGCCGCTCCCGGCGACCGAGCGTTCGGCGTCTCCTCTGGGTGCAGGCACCTGCTTCTCCTCTGCCAAGGTCGTGTCCGCCGTTGCCGTTCCGCCCTCGTCCGAAGCACCGGCGATCACCGTGTCCGTACCCTCGGGAAGCGCCGCTGTCCTGTCGTCACCCATGACCAGTCCTCCTTTGCGGCTTCAACCGTGGCGGCGGGCCTTCGTTCCGGTGCGCGAAAGCGAAAGTTGCACGCCCGGACGCACCGTTTTAGGGCCCTCGATTACCCCGATATTGTTACGCCCCCGCAAAAAGGAAAGCCATGACCGCGATCGTCGACGTCCACGCCCGCCAGATCCTCGACAGCCGCGGCAATCCCACGGTCGAGGTGGACGTCACGCTGGAGGACGGGAGCATGGGCCGCGCGGCGGTTCCGTCGGGTGCTTCGACGGGCGCACACGAAGCGGTGGAGCTCCGCGACGGCGACAAGAGCCGCTGGGGCGGGAAGGGCGTCGAGAACGCCGTGCAGGCGGTGAACGGCGAGATCGCCGAGGAGATCGCCGGAATGGAGGCCGAGGACCAGGCTGAGCTGGATGCCACGCTGATCGCGCTCGACGGCACGGAGAACAAGGGGCGGCTCGGCGCCAACGCTATTCTCGGCGTGAGCCTCGCGACGGCCAAGGCGGCCGCGGATGCGCTGGGCCTGCCGCTTTACCGCTACGTCGGTGGGGTGGAGGCCAACCTGCTGCCCGTGCCGATGATGAACATCCTCAACGGAGGCGTGCACGCGGACAACGGCATCGACTTCCAGGAATTCATGGTGATGCCGGTCGGGGCTGCGAACTTCGCGGAAGGCCTGCGCTGCGGGGCGGAGATCTTCCATGCGCTGAAGAGCGCGCTTCACTCGGCGGGACTGTCCACCTCGGTTGGAGACGAAGGCGGGTTCGCTCCGGCTTTGAACACCGCTCGGGAGGCGCTCGATTTCATCGACAAGGCCGTCAACGCTGCCGGCTACAGGCTCGGTGACGACGTGCTCCTGGCGATGGACCCGGCGGCGAGCGAATTCTTCCGGAACGGGCGCTACGAGATCAAGGGCGAAGGGAAGAGTCTCAGCCCGGCCGAGATGGCCGATTACTATGTCGCGCTCGCCGCCGACTATCCGATCATCTCGATCGAGGACGGCATGGCGGAGGACGATTGGGACGGCTGGAAGCTGCTGACGGAGAAGCTCGGCGGGCGCGTGCAGCTGGTCGGCGACGACCTCTTCGTGACCAACGTCAAGCGGCTCGAGAAGGGGATCGCCGACGGGATCGCCAACTCGATCCTGATCAAGGTCAACCAGATCGGGACGTTGACCGAGACGATCGCCGCGGTTCGGATGGCGCAGTCGTCCGGCTATACCGCGGTGATGTCGCACCGCTCGGGCGAGACTGAGGATTCGACCATCGCCGATCTCGCGGTCGCTCTCTCGACAGGGCAGATCAAGACGGGCAGCCTGGCGCGGTCCGACCGAACGGCGAAGTACAACCAGCTGCTTCGGATCGAGGAGGAGTTGGGCGACACGGCGCGCTATGCCGGGCGCGCGGCGATTAAGGCCTATCGGACCAGCTAAGTCACAACTTATCCCCGAATTATCCTCCAAATATCCACCAAACCGTTCTTTTTCCTTGCGTTGGCGACTCCTTCGTGATTCTCATCATGACGTCATGGGGGGTGCTTCGCGCAGTTTCGGGATGGTCCGCAGGTCGGCGCTGCCGGCGCTGGCGCTGATCATCGTCGGGACTTTCGCGGGACATGCGGTCGCCGGGCAGAACGGCGTTCTGGCCTGGGGCGGCTATCACCGCGCGCTGAAGGAACGGCAGGCAGAGCTCGCCCAGCTCGAGAAGGAGCGGGCTGAGCTGCGCCACCGCTCGCAGCTGCTCGACCCGAACAAGGCCGACCCAGACATGGCGGACGAGCTGGTGCGCAAGGACCTGGGGCTCGTGAGGCCCGACGAGGTGATCGTTCCGCTGAATTGACGCGCGCCGCCATGCTCCTATAGGCGGGCGCGCTTCCAACTAGTGAGAGATTGCCGTGGCGCGAACCGCCAAGAAAGCTGCCGTTTCAACATCGCAGCAGCAGCGCAACATTGACCGTCCGCCCGAGCCGAAGCGCTACAAGGCGTCGAAGGACGAGATGCTGCAGCTCTATCGCGAGATGCTGCTCATTCGCCGCTTCGAGGAGCGGGCAGGTCAGCTCTACGGCCTCGGGCTGATCGGCGGGTTTTGTCACTTGTACATTGGGCAGGAAGCGGTCGCCGTCGGCCTTCAGTCGGCAATGGCGGGCGGGCACGACAGTGTGATCACCGGCTACCGCGACCACGGCCACATGCTCGCCTACGGGATCGATCCGAAGCTGATCATGGCCGAGCTGACCGGGCGGGAAGCGGGCATCTCCAAGGGCAAGGGCGGCTCGATGCACATGTTCAGCGTCGAGCACCGCTTCTACGGCGGCCACGGGATCGTCGGCGCGCAAGTCGCGCTCGGGACGGGCCTCGGGTTCGCCCACAAATATCGCGAGGACGGCGGGGTGTGCCTCACCTATCTCGGCGACGGGGCGGTGAACCAGGGCCAGGTCTATGAGAGCTTCAACATGGCCAAGCTCTGGAACCTGCCGGTCATCTACGCGATCGAGAACAACAAATATGCGATGGGGACGAGCATCGAGCGGTCGCACTCGGAGCCGCTGCTCTACCGGCGCGGGGAGAGCTTCCGGATCCCGGGCCTGCAGGTCGACGGAATGGACGTTCTGGCCGTGCGCGGCGCGGCCGAAGTCGCGCTCGACTGGGTGCGGAGCGGCAAGGGGCCGATCATCTTCGAATTCATGACCTACCGCTATCGCGGCCATTCGATGTCCGACCCCGCGCGGTACCGGACTCGCGAAGAAGTGCAGGACGTGCGCGAGCACCGCGACCCCATCATGCATGCCGAGCGCGAACTGGAAGCGATGGGCGTGAAGGAAGAGGAGCTCAAGGCGATAGACAAGGAAATCAAGGACATCGTGGTGGAAGCTGCGAAGTTCGCTGAAGACGCTCCGGAGCCGGATCCCTCCGAGCTCTACACCGACGTCCTGGTGGAGAGCTACTGATGCCGGTCGAGCTCAAGATGCCCGCGCTCTCTCCGACGATGGAGGAGGGAACGCTCGCCAAGTGGCTGGTGAAGGAGGGTGACGACGTCAAATCGGGCGACATCCTGGCCGAGATCGAGACCGACAAGGCGACGATGGAGTTCGAGGCGGTCGACGAGGGCAAGATCGCCAAGATCCTGGTGCCGGAGGGCACGGACGGCGTGAAGGTCGGCCAGCCGATCGCCCTGCTCGCGGGAGATGGTGAGCAGGTGAGCGAAGCCCCCGCGGCCGCTCCGGCTGAGCCCAAGCCCGCGTCCAAGGAGGAGCCGTCGATCCCGGCGCCGGAATCGCAGCAGGAAGAGGCGACTCCCACGCCGCACCTGATGGAGACGGCTGCGCGCGATCTGGTCGCCGACGTCGCAGCGACGCGCGATGAGCCCGAGGTGCCCGAAGGCACGCCGCTCGTGACCCTCACCGTGCGCGAGGCGCTGCGTGACGCCATGGCGGAAGAGATGCGCAAGGACGAGCGCGTCTTCGTGATGGGCGAGGAGGTCGCCGAGTACCAGGGCGCCTACAAGGTCACTCAGAACCTGCTGCAGGAGTTCGGGCCCAAGCGCGTCGTCGACACGCCGATCACCGAATATGGCTTTGCCGGCCTCGGCACGGGCGCAGCGATGGGCGGGCTTCGCCCGATCGTCGAGTTCATGACCTTCAATTTCGCGATGCAGGCGATCGACCACATCATCAATTCGGCTGCCAAGACCAATTACATGTCGGGCGGGCAGATGCGCTGCCCGATCGTGTTCCGCGGGCCGAACGGCGCCGCCGCGCGCGTGGCGGCCCAGCACAGCCAGAACTACGGCAGCTGGTACGCTCATGTGCCCGGCCTGGTGGTGATCGCGCCCTACAGCGCGGCCGATGCGAAAGGGCTGCTGAAGGCCGCGATCCGGACCGACGATCCTGTCGTCTTTTTGGAGAACGAGCTGCTTTACGGCCAGCACTTCGATGTTCCGCAAATGGACGATTATGTCCTGCCGATTGGCAAGGCGCGGATCGTCCGCCCCGGCAAGGACGTGACCATCGTCAGCTACTCAATCGGCGTCGGAGTCGCGCTGGAATCGGCGCAGGAGTTGATGGGGCAGGGGATCAACGCCGAGGTGATCGACCTGCGCACCCTGCGGCCGCTCGACAAGGCGACGATCCTCGAGAGCCTCAAGCGCACCAACCGCATGGTCGTGGTGGAGGAGGGCTGGCCCGTCTGCTCGATCAGCTCGGAGATCATCGCGATTGCGATGACGGAGGGCTTCGACGACCTCGACGCGCCGGTGCTGCGCGTGACCGACGTTGACGTCCCGCTGCCCTACGCCGCGAATCTCGAGAAGCTGGCGCTGATCAAGGCGTCGGACGTGGTCGAGGCGGTGAAGGCTGTCACCTATCGCTGAGCCCGGGCTGAGCCCCGACAAGCAGCTCGCCTTCGCTTATGCGCGAGCACGCGACCGGGCGGCGCTCACCGCATTGTTCGCAATCGATGCGGCGATGGGCGACGTCGTCCGCACCACGACCGAGCCGATGCTCGGACCGATCCGCCTCGCCTGGTGGCGCGAGCGGCTCGAGGAGCTGGACCAGGACAAGCCCGCGCCGGCGGAGCCTCGGCTCCAGGCGGTCCAACGGGAGCTTGTCCCGCGAGGCATCGCCGGAACCGAGATCGCTGCACTGGAGCGCGGGTGGCTCAGCCTGTTCGATCCCTTTCCCTGGACGGTCGAGACAAGCGAAGCGGTCTGGTTTCGCGGGCGGACGCTATTCTGGCTTGGAGCGAGGGTGCTTGGGAGCCCGGATGAGGCCATCCAGAGCGCCGGCGGAATCTGGACGCTGGTCGACGCCGCCCGCCACTGCAGCGATGGCCCTTCGCGAGCAATGTTGCTCGACCAGGCACGCACCTTTGCGCGCGGCCTGGCCAATGCCCGCTTTCCCTGGAGCCTGCGGCCATTGTCGATGCTGGTGGCGGTGGCGGTCCGCGATCTCAGGCGCGGCGAGCCGTTCGAAGCGGAAGCCACCCCGGGGCGCGCATCGGCGATGCTCGCTCACCGGTTCAGCGGGCGGCTCAAACAACCGTAGTTGACAGAAAGCTCGCCGTTTCGGACGAAGGCGCCGCCGAATCTCCTGTTGTAATTGGGAGGTACCCCCATGTGGCGTTTCCTCGCTGGGGCGATGGCGTCTTTCCTGCTTCTGACCGGCGCATTTTTCTTCTGGCAGTCGCGCGCTGCTTCCAATTCCCCATTTCCCGCTGCTCCTGGGCCACGCGCGGCTGCAGCGTCGCTCTTCGGCGGAGCCCAGCCGTTGGAGGCGCCCGAAGCGAGCCCGAAGACGCGTGAAGAGAAGCGCTTCAGCCGTTACGACAAGAACAAGGACGGCAAGGTTGAGGCCGAGGAATATCTCGCCGCGCGCCGTCGGAATTTCGACAAGCTCGACCTCGACCGCAACGGCGCGCTGTCGTTCCAGGAATATGCGGCGAAGGGGATCGAGAAGTTCGTTTCAGCGGGCGGCCGGAAGGGCTGGCTGACACCCGCCGAGTTCGTGGCGACGGCACCGCCACAGGCCAAGCGCAAGGCCGCCTGCAGCTGCCGAGCCGCCCCGGTGGAGACGGCCAGCAACGACGACTAGGCGGGTTCGCTCACCTTCACCGGCCGCAACCACTCCATAAAGGCGGCTCGGGCGCGGTCGGTGTAGGCTTTCTTGCGGTCGGCGCGTTTCCAGCGGCCTTCGATGGGCGGCATCAGTCCGAAGTTGACGTTCATCGGCTGGAAGGTCTCGGCGTCCGCGCCCCCAATGATGTGGTTGAGGAGCGCGCCCATCGCCGTCTGGACCGGTGGTGCCGTCAGCCGCTCGCCGCTCAGCTCCGCGGCGGCGAAGCGCGCGGCGAGGATCCCGATTGCGGCGCTTTCGACATAGCCCTCACAGCCGGTGATTTGGCCGGCGAAGCGGATGTTGGGCTTGGATTTCAAGCGCAGTTCCGCGTCGAGCAGGCGCGGGGAGTTGATGAAGCTGTTGCGGTGGATCCCGCCGAGCCGAGCGAACTCGGCGTTTTCGAGGCCGGGGATGGTGCGGAAGATGCGCACCTGCTCGCCGTGCTTCAGCTTGGTCTGGAAGCCGACGATGTTCCACAAGGTACCAAGCGCATTGTCCTGGCGGAGCTGGACGACCGCATAGGGCCAGCGGCCGGTGCGGGGATCGTCCAGGCCCATCGGCTTCATCGGTCCGTGGCGGAGCGTCTCCGGGCCGCGCTCAGCCATCACTTCGATGGGCATGCAGCCCTCGAAATATGGCGTGTCCTTCTCCCAATCGTGGAAGGGCATTTTCTCGCCATCGACTAGGGCCTGGACGAAGGCCTCGTACTGCGCCTTGTCGAGCGGGCAGTTGATATAGTCTTTGCCGCCCTTGTCCCACCGGGCAGCCATCCAGGCGACGTCCATGTCGATGCTGTCGCGATGGACGATCGGGGCAATGGCGTCGAAGAAGGCAAGAGCGCCTTCGCCTGTCTCCTCAGCGATTGCTTCGGCGAGCTTGGACCCGGTCAGCGGGCCCGTAGCGATGATCGTTGGGTGATCCGGAAGAGCATCGATCCGCTCGCGGACCACGGTGATGTTCGGGTGCTGCCCGATCGCCCTGGTGACCTCGGCCGCGAAGCCTTCCCGGTCCACGGCCAGCGCCGAGCCCGCCGGCACTCGATGCGCGTCTGCCGATCGCATGATCAGCGAACCCAGCGCGCGCATCTCCTGGTGAAGGAGGCCGACGGCATTGTGCTCGGCATCGTCGGAGCGGAAGCTGTTCGAGCAGACCATCTCGGCGAGACGGTCAGTCTCATGCGCGGGCGTCGTGTCGCCGCCGCCCCGCATTTCGCTGAGGCGGACCCGCAATCCTGCCTCCGCCAGCTGCCAGGCAGCCTCGCTCCCGGCCAGGCCGCCACCGACGATGTGGATGTCGAAATTTTTCTCTCTGGCCATCACGCGGCAGCCCTGACTCGATTGAGGCACTGACGCAATCGGTTGAAGGAAGTT
>DASVXR010000100.1:0-6097 GCA_036392595.1 Sphingomicrobium sp. | reverse complement strand
AAAGCGCTCATTCGCTGAAGCGAAGCGCGGAATCGCTCGAGGAGGAAACCGACAAGCGCGTGTCGCTCGCCGAGGACCGTACGTTCCTCGCCGCCGAGCGCACCTATGCCGCCTGGGTCCGGACGGGCATCGCCGCGCTGGCGAGCGGCATCGGCGCCCGCGCGCTGATCAAGGATTCGATGCCGCTGTGGCTGGTGCAGCTGACGGCATCAGTGCTGATCCTCTTTGCGGCCTTTTGCCTGTGCGCAGCCATCTGGCGCGAATTCTACAGCCTTCCGCCCGGACGGACTCGGCTCACCGTCATTCCGAGAGCGATACTCTTCCCGTTGAACGGCTTTCTCGTGCTGGTGGCGCTGGCGGCACTGGTCGGCGTCTGGCTTTAGCAGCCCGGCCAGAGGAACATAGAATTGGGGCGGATGGTTTCTCACTGAAACCAGGAGGATGCCAATGGCCAGTACCCAGTCACAGGACGCGACCGCGCTGCTTCGCGAGGACCATCGCAAGGTCGAGAAGCTGTTCAAGGAATTCGAGGAAGCGAAAGGCGAGGGCCGCAAGGAGAAGCTCGCCCATGAGATCTGCCTCGAGCTGTCGGTCCACGCCGCGATCGAGGAAGAGATTTTCTATCCCGCCTGCAAGGGAAAGGTCGACGAGGACCTGCTGAAGGAGAGCTTCGTCGAGCATGACGCGGCGAAGCTGCTGATCGCCGAGATCGAGAACGGAAAAGGCGAAAGCGACGAGTTCTTCGATTCCAAGGTGAAGGTGCTGCAGGAAGAAATCGAGCACCACGTCGAGGAAGAGGAAAAGCCGAAGAGCGGCCTTTTCGCGCAGGCGCGCGAGGCGGACCTCGACCTCAAGCAACTTGGAGAGCAGCTCGCCGCCCGCAAGGAGGAGCTGACGGCCAATTACAAGGCGGCCGGAATCCCCAAGCCCGAGCTTGCGACGATGGACGAAGTCTCCGACTGAACGGCCTCACCGCGCTAGCGCGGCTTGTGCTAAGCGGGGCCAATGGCTGCGGGCCCGCACATCACCGCCTTCTTCGATGAGGCGACGAACAGCATCAGCTACCTGCTTGCCGATCCGGCGAGCAAAGCGGCGGCGGTCGTCGACGCGGTGCTCGACTTCGATCCGGCAAGCGGGAAGGTTTCGACCGAGTCCGCCGACGAGATGCTCGCCTGCGCCGAGCAGCAGGGCCTGCGGATCGTGTGGATCCTGGAAACCCACGCCCATGCCGATCATCTCTCGGCCGCGGCTTATTTGAGAGAGCGCACTGGAGCCAGGACCGGCATCGGCCGCGGAATCGAGCAGGTGCAGAATGCCTTCGGAGCCCTGTTCGGCCTGGACTGCGCCTCGGACGCGCCTTGCTTCGATCGGCTCTTCGACGACGGCGATACACTAGAGCTGGGATCGCTCTCGATCGAGGTGATGGCGACGCCCGGCCACACGCCCGCCTGCGTGACCTATGTCGCGGGCGATGCGGCGTTCGTCGGCGATACCTTGTTCATGCCCGACTATGGCACCGCGCGGTGCGACTTTCCGGGCGGGGACGCTCGCCAGCTCTACCGGTCGATCCGGCGCATCCTCTCGCTGCCGCGCGAGATCCGCCTTTTCATGTGCCACGATTACAAGGCGCCGGGACGCGACCGCTTCGCCTGGGAGACGACGGTCGGCGAGGAGCTCGACCGGAACGTCCATGTCGGCGGCGGAGTCACCGAGGAAGCCTATGTCGCAATGCGGGCCGCGCGCGATGCGACCCTGTGCGCGCCCAAGCTGCTCTATCCCGCGATCCAGGTGAATATCCGCGGCGGCCGACTGCCGGCGCCGGACGCGAATGGACGGACTTACCTCAAGATCCCGCTCAGCCTCCCGGGCTAATTGGCCGTCGCCACTATCGACGATCGGCCGGTATCCAGCCCGTAAACGTCGTCGAGGAAGGTCAGCTGGCCGCTATCGGCCTGCGCCGTCAGGTAAGTGATGTAGATCGGCACTGGGCTCGGCAGGAGCGCATGCTGTTCGGGATCGGGTGAGTCGGCCCGGGGCTCCCGGCCAAGCAGCCAGCGGCCGAGGCGGTTCGCATCCTCGAGACGGATGCAGCCGTTGCTGATGTCGCGGCCCGCCTGGGCGAACAGCTCCTTCTCCGGAGTGTCATGGAGATAGACGTCATAGCGGTTCGGGAAACCGAACTTGACGTGCCCCATCGAATTGCCGGGACCTGGCAGCTGGCGCACGGCAACCGTGGAATCGCCCGCCGCGACGGCTCTCCAGTCGACCTTCGCCGGGTCGAGGAGCTGCGCCTCATCGGAATAGGCGCTCATCACCCGGTAGCCGTGCTCCTTGAGGTAGCCGAGGCCCTGGCCGAGCACGCGCGGGGCGGTCAGCCGCTTCACCAGGTCGGGTGGCACGTTCCAATAGGGGTTGAGCGTCGCATAATAGATGGTGCTGGCGAGGATCGGGGTCTGGGTCGACGGCTTGCCGACGATGACCTTCATCGAATCGACGATCTGGCCATGGTCGACCATGAACAGGCGCGCCGAGCCTGCATCGACGATGATGTAGCGCTTTTGGAAGGGTGCGATCCGGATGCGGTCGAGATTGGCGGCGACGCGCGGATCTATGTTGCCGCCATTGGCCTGGGCTTGCTGCCACGCTGCATCGCGCAGCTGGGCATAGACGGGATTGGGCTCAGACGCCGTGCGAACGTAGCCGGCAAGCGAGTGCGAAGCGGCGGCCTGGACGAGAATTTCCTGCGGCGATTGCTGGCGGGGGCGTGCCCAGCCGTCGGCGAACTCCATGCCCAGGGGCGGTTGTTGGAGCTGCTGGACGTAGAGCACCCAGCCGGTGGAGAGCAGTCGGTCGGCGCTGGCGAGCGCCTGAGCGTCGCCTGAGCGGGCGCGGGCAAGCAGGCTTTCGGCCTGCTGGGCGATCATCGGCCCGCTGGTCATGCCGTCGAGCGGCGCGCGCTCGAGGACTCCGATCAGCTCGCGCGCCGCGCTGCTGTCGGGGCCGTCGCGAAGCCACAAAGGCGCTCCATGACGCGATGCGTAGAAAGACGCGACTGCCTGGTCGGACGCCTGCTGCGCGAAGGTTGCGGAGTGCGCGGGGGTGCCCGCGGAAAAAGACAAAAGAGGGACCATCAGCGCCGCTGCTGCGGCGCCGGCCAGCATCCTGATCTTCATGTCGTAACTCTCTAAATTCTGTTTGCCTGCTAAACGCTTAGAGGCCGCACCGGTTCAAACAGGGGCCGCGCCGGTGCGCCGCGCGGCCCGTCGGCAGCTACGCGCCGATATAGACAGGCGTCCCGATCCCGGTGACGTCGTAGAGCTTCTTCGCGAAGGCGACCGGCAGCCGGATGCAGCCGTGGCTCGCAGGATATCCCGGATTGTAGCCGCCGTGCAGCGCAATGCCGTACTGGTCGATGCGCTGCATCCAGGGCATCGGGGCATTGTCGTATTTCTTCGAGCGGTAGAACGGCTTCTTGTCGAGCACCGAGAAGATGCCGGTCGGGCTAGGCTTGCCGTCGCGGCCCGTCGAGATGGCGGCCACGGCCATCAGCTCATCGCCGCGATAGAGATAGGCGAGCTGGTCGGACAGGCTGATGACGACTCGCTCCGGCCCGGCGTCCTCGGGCACGCTGCGCCAGAGATATTGGCCGGGCTTCACCCGCCGGAGCCCGAAGGCCCATTGCATGTCGACGCGCGCCTGCGACGCGGCATCGCTCGCCTGCATCTTGGCTTCAATGGTTTCCAGCGCTGAGGCGGGCGTCGCGGGAATAAAGACCGACGACGCGCACAATCCCGTAAGCGCCAGCGCAAAGGCTAGACGTTTCATTTCGCACCTGAATTTTACTATTGACTTTTGCGGCGAAAATGCACCGCAGCCGAGTCGGGTTCCTTAATGTTGTTCATCTCGTTGAATAAAACGACGCCCCGAGTCGGTTTCATCCCGCAATGAGCCGGTGCTATTGGGAGCCCGGGATGGACAGGAAGCTCCGCATTGCGCTCGCCGCGGTCGTCGCCGGAGGGAGCGTATTCAGCGTGTTGCGCTGGCTTCGTTCGAAGGGTGAGCAGCGGGACGGCCCCACCGCGCGCGATGACGCGGTCGACGAGGCAAGCGAAGAATCCTTCCCCGCGAGCGACCCGCCGAGCTGGACGCTCGGTGAAGAGCGGGATCCGGTCAGCACCAATTCCAACGCCGATCGTTGAGCCTCTCCAAGGAGGCCGTGATGACGGACAACAAGAAGGACAAGACGGAAACGCTGACCCGGGACGATCTCGAGCGGGACCCCGGTATCGGCCAGTCGAAGGGTAGCTTCATGACCGGCGTCCCGCCCGAGGAGATCGAGGGCGAGAACACGCTCGAAGGAGACGTCGAGAACGACAGTACAGCCAGCGACGGGGCGCCCCAGCGGGACAAGGCGCGAACGAACGCCTGAGCGGCGCTTTACCGTCTTCTCAGCCCAGTTTGAGCCTTTTCCGAGATGCCGTGTCGAGCAGGTCCTGCTCCTCCGGGTGCTTCAGGATGTAGGCGGAAAAGAAGGGGCAGATCGGGATCACCTGGAGCCCGTGCTCGCGCGCATAGGCCAGGGCGGCGATGACGAGCATGGTGCCGAGACCCTGCCCCTCGTGGGCCGGCGGCACCTCGGTGTGGGTGAAGGCGATCTTGCCCGGATACAGGCGATATTCGGCGATCGCGAAGCTGCCGTCGCCGAGGTCGATCTCGAACCTTTCCTTTTCGAGATTGTGGCGGACCGCGAGGCTGGAGGGCGTCGTCATCCGCCGCGCCATAGCGAAGTCGTTAGCGACTTGTTAGCTGCCCATGGCGCAGGTGTGTCCTGCTCATGGCGGGACAGGCCGAGATGACTGAAGGATCCTCAGTCACCGTCTTCGTGATGGGAGATCGCCTCCCATGGCCCGACGACTTGTCCGTCGTGGACGAGATCGGCCCGCTCGATGCGGGCGTCGTCTATGGCTGCGGGCGCGACGAGCAATGCTCGATCCGCAAGATCTCCACTCTCGGAGCGACGCTGTGCGGGGAGCTCGGGAAGGCGCCAGGCGAAGAAGTGGCGATCGAGCTCGTCACCGGCCAGCGTCCCTCAGCGACGATCGATTGGATCAAGGGCGGCGAGACGGGGATCCGTTTCACTCAGCCAGTGGACGTCCTGGCGCTTATCAACCGCAAGCTCGTCAGCCAGCCGGTGGAGCGGCGGATCATGCCGCGTGTCGAGCTCCGCTGCCGGGTCCACATCAAGTACGGCGCCACGCTGGCGATCGCCACGATGCGCAACATCTCCGCGCGGGGACTGCAGATCGAGGCCGACGAGCTTCCGCCCAAGGGAACCTATGTGTCGGTCTTCATCGAGGGGCTGAACATCCCGCCCGGCGAAGTCGTGTGGACGAGGGGCGGCCTTGCCGGCATCGAGCTCTTCGAGGAGCTGAGCTGGTCCTCGCTCATGCCATGGATTCGCGGCGTCGTCCGCAAGGGTGACTCGCAAAGCTAGTCGGCCGATGCGGTACCTTCCGCATCGCGCATGGGCATCAGTTCGGCGGCCAGCACCAAAGCCACCCACACCCCCAAGGTGACGGCGAGGCGCTGCAGGTCGGAGGTCGCGACGCCTTTCGGCTGCAATCCGGGCATGAGCAGGGTCCCGCCGATCAGGACCACATACAGTGCCACGCTGACGAGCATGTATATGCGGCGCTCCGAGGTCGAGAGCATCCGGATCACCATTACCGTGCCGGCGAGCAGCACGATGATTTTGAAATAATCGAACAGAGCCATGCCCTGAATCGTACCAAGGTTCGCGCCGAGCAGGGCCCCGAAAAACAGGTTCAGCCCGTCGATCGATCCCGCCTTGCCGCCCGCGGTGTTGCGGAAGAAGTCCTTCATTCGCCTCGCCCTTCCCGGAACGAGCTTAGCCGCGGAGCCCGCCTCGGCAAGGAGGAGCGGCGACTCACTTCATTTTCATCTGCTCTCCGCCGACGGGATGAATGGTCGCGACGAAGTTGGCGACTTTCCACATCTCGTCCTCCTTCATCATGTCGCGCCACGCGCCCATCCCCGAATAGCGGATACCGTCGTGCACCGCGGCATAGGCCTCCTC
>DASVXR010000099.1:0-3534 GCA_036392595.1 Sphingomicrobium sp. | reverse complement strand
GACACGCTGCGGGACGCGCTGGTCTCCGCCTATCAAAGCAACCCGACTCTGACGGCGCAGCGCGAGGCTCTCCGAGCCACCGACGCGACTGTCGCCATCGCCAAGGCCGCCGGCCGGCCGCAGGTGAGCGGCACCGTCGGGCTAAACCGCGATCTAAGCCGGCAGGGGATTCTCGCCACCCAGGGCAAGGGCCCGCATCTCTCGGCCGGAGCTGACTTGAGCTACCCTTTGTTCAACGGGGGCGCGGTCAAGAATAGCGTCCGCGCCGCGCAGACCCGCGTCGAGGCTGGACGCGCGACGCTCCGCGCGGTCGAGGGCGACGTCTTCACCAACGCCGTCTCCGCCTACATGGACGTGATTCGCGACCGTTCGGTGGTCGAGCTCAACCAGAACAATGTGAAGGTGCTCCAGACCAACCTGGAAGCCACGCGCGATCGCTTCCAGATCGGCGATCTCACCCGGACGGACGTCGCCCAGTCGGAAGCGCGGCTGCAGCTCGGCATCTCCCAACTGGCGACAGCCCAGGGAAGGCTGACGGCGAGCGAGGCGACCTACCGCCAGGTGATCGGACATGCGCCTGGCCAGCTCGCGCCGCCACCGCCGCTTCCGCCGCTTCCGGCGACCGCCGAGGAGGCCGTGCGCATCGCCCTTGCGAACAATCCGGACCTGGTCGCGATTTCGCGCACCGCCATTGCGAGTGGTTACGACGTCCGCGTGGCGGAGGCCGGCCGGCTGCCGACGCTCTCGGGCGTCCTCAGCGGCACTTACGTCAATGAGCTCAACGGGGCCGGCACCAACATCTTCGGCCAGTCCAACCCGAACACGGGCACCCAGACGAGCATTGGGCTGAACACCCGGGTGCCGATCTTTCAAGGCGGCCTTCCCGCCGCGCGGATTCGCGAAGCGCAGGCGCTGCAGGGACAGGCGACCGAGCAGGTCATAGGGACCGAACGTGCGGTCGTGCAGGCGGCTCGCGCCGCTTTCGCCTCCTATGAGGCGGCGCAGAAGGCGATCCAGGCCAATACGGTCGCGGTCCAGGCCAACGAGCTTGCGCTCGAGGGCAACCGCGCCGAGCAGAGCGTCGGCACTCGAACGATCATCGAAGTCCTCAATGCCGAGCAGGAGCTGCTGAACTCCCAGGTGGCGCTCGTGGGCGCGAAGCGCGACGCTTATGTGGCGGGCTTCCAGCTGCTGAACGTCATGGGGCAGGCGGATGCCGGCGACCTCGGCCTCGACGGTGGGCCGCTTTATGATCCGCTCGGCAATTATCGCCGCGTGGCGAACAGCTGGAGCGACTGGGCCGGTGAGCCGCGCCATGCCCCAATGGCGACGCGCACCGTCAGCCCGCAGGAGCTTCCGCCCAACCCGGCGGTCACTCCGCAGATCGTGCCCGGGACAGTGCTGACGGAGCCGGTGACGACCTCAGGGGTGACTCAGCCGCAGCAATAGGCTTATCTCGGGTCTCATGCAGACCGGCCGCGAACCCTCGATGGAAGACATCCTCGCCTCGATCAAGAAAGTGATCGCGGAGGAGAAGGAGCTACGCACAACGGTCGGCCCGGTCGATTCGGTCGAGGACGAGCCGCTTCCTGAGAAGCAGGCCGGCGATGAGACGGACGTGCTCGAGCTCGACGAACCGCTGGCGCCGCCCGCCGAGCTCGGCCCGCCGCTGCTCGACGAGGAGGTTGCAGGTCACAGCCGCGAGGCGCTGGAGCAGCTGCAGACCGTCGCCGCGACGGTTCCCGCGGTGCCCCAGGCCAACCCGCTCGAGGACATGGTCCGCGAAATGCTCCGGCCGATGCTGAAGCAATGGCTGGACGAGCATCTGCCGCAGATGGTCGACGAGCATGTGAAGCGGGAGATCTCGAGGATCACCGGTAGGCGGCTCTGATATTTGCGCAAACGCAGGGCTTTGCTACGCCCGCGTCATGACTCGCACAGCCCTTCTCCTCACCGCAGCCGCGGCGGTCTTCGCCGCACCATCCGCCACCGCTCGTCCGATGACGGCAACCGACATGCACATGATGCACCGGATCGGGAGCCCCGACGTCTCGAGCGACGGGCACTGGGCCGCGTTCACGATTTCCAACACCGACCTTCAGAAGAACAAGCGCATCAACACCCTCTACCTGCTCGACCTGACCAAGGCGGGCGCTGCGCCGCAGCCGATCAAGGGCGCGACAAAGGGCCACGATCCTATGTTCGCCGGGGACGGCTCGCTCTGGTTCCTCATGCCGGTGGGCGACCACGACCAACTGTTCCGGATGACCGTCGGGGGCGCCCCGATGCAGGTCAGCAAGTTCACGGGCGATGTCGGCGGCTTCCGCGTCGCTCCCACTGGTGACCGGGTCGTCGTCTGGGCTGACCGCGACCTTCGCTGCACCGATCTCAATTGCGCCGGCCTGCCGGCAAAGCCGAACAGCGGAAGCGCCCGCGTCTACGACCAGCTGTTCGTGCGCCACTGGGATACGTGGGCCGAGCCTGGCGTGAAGTCGCGGCTGTTCGGTTTCTCTGTCACGGGCGGCAAGCTGGTCGGCGGCGGCGCACCGCTGACCGGCAACCTCGTTGGCGACACTCCCTCCAAGCCCTTCGGCGGCGCGGAGGAGATCTCCTTCTCGCCGGACGGCCGAACCGTCTTCTTCACGCTTCGGGAGGCAGGCCGGATCGAACCTTTGTCCACCAACCTCGACATCTTCCAGGTGCCGAGCGACGGGAGCGCCGCCCCGGTCAACCTGACCGACCCGAACGATGCGACTGACACGCTTCCGGCGGTGTCGCCTGACGGGCGCACCCTCGCTTATGCCGCAATGGCTCGGCCTGGCTACGAGTCAGACCGGCAGGTGCTGATGCTGCGCGATCTCGCCACCGGCACCGTCCGACCGCTCACGCAGGGCTGGGACCGCTCAGTCGGCTCGATCACCTGGGCGCCCGACGGCAAGAGCCTGCTGGTCGCCGCCGAGGACACGCTGGAGGGCCCGGTTTTCCGCGTCGACGCCCAGACGGGTGCAGTTACGCGACTGACCGGCGACGGCAATTTCGGCAACGTCCATGCGCTTCCCAACGGAAGCATCGTCGCCACGATGAACAGCATCCGTGCGCCCGATGATCTCTACCGGATCGACGGCACACACGTCAGCCAGCTCACGAACGTCAACGGCGCGCTGCTGTCGCAGCTCGATCCGGTGACCTTCAGGAAGTTCAGCTTCAAGGGCGCGAACAACGACACCGTCTGGGGCTGGGAGCTGAAGCCCGCGAACGCGACGGGCAAGCTCCCGATCGCCTTCCTCGTCCATGGCGGACCGCAAGGCACGTTCAGCGATAGCTGGTCCTACCGCTGGAATCCGCGCGTCTTCTCGGGTCCGGGCTACGGCGTCGTCGCGATCGATTTCCACGGGTCCACCGGCTACGGCCAGGCCTTCACCGACGCGATCCACCAGAACTGGGGCGGCTGGCCGCTCGAGGACCTGCAGAAGGGCCTCGCCTTCGCGACGAGCCAGGACCCGCAGCTCGACGCCGGCAATGCCTGCGCGCTCG
>DASVXR010000098.1:0-6866 GCA_036392595.1 Sphingomicrobium sp. | reverse complement strand
CGAGCTCCGCACTGCCCGCGACGCACTCGCCACCCTCGCCAGCGCCTGCGCGGAGAAGCGCGGCGGGCCTTGCCCGATCCTCGGAGCCTTCGAGGCGAAATAACTTTCCTACAGCACGCCGCTTGTGCTCCACACTGGCGGATGAGGCAGCCTGCAACCCAACGCTTCCGCCGCGACGGCTGGACTCCAGCCCGCCAGCTCCGCTTCCTGGACATGCTCGGGCGGACCCGCAGCGTGACGAAGGCCGCGCGCGCCGCCGGGATGAGCCGGGAGAGCGCCTATCGCCTCCGCGCCCGCGACCCGCGGGGGCTGTTCGCAGCGGCCTGGGACCGCACCCTCGCAAGCCCTCTCCCGGCCGCTCCGAAAGGTCACAAGCCTCCCACCCTCTCCGGCTGGCGAAAGGCGGTCAGAAGCGCCGGATTTGCGGTATTTTCGACAAAAGGTCACAAAGTGGATGAACCCCTGGATTCACTGCTCGCGCGGCCAAAGTCGTGACCCGCGAAAACCGCCGCCCGGTCGCCCGAGCGGCGGCTTCGCCCTCATTGCTTGCGAGGTCAGGCGAGCTCGCGCTCCTGCTCCTCGACCATGGTTTCAGGGAGGCCCGCGTCGGTTTCGACCGGCGCAGCCCGGCCGGCCGCGACGTCGCGCTCGCGCTTGTCGAAGAAGGCCGCACGCTTGAGCCGCGCCTTCAGCGACACCGACGGGTTGGCGGGGGATGGGCCGCGATAGGCGCGCTCAACCCAGCTTTCGCCCGGGCAGCGGTCCGAGCCGTCGTCGGCCGGATTGTCGCACGGCTGCTCGTTGCCCCAGGCGAAGGCGGACGCTTCGGTCGTCGCCGCCTGATGTTCCGTCGCCGGTTCATGCTGGAACATCGGCTCGTCGAACAGCGGATCATGCACCTCGGTCTCGGTGGCCTCGTCCCACTCGGCCTCCTCACGCCGCCTTCTGCGCGAACGCGAAATCGCGAATGCGCCGGCGCCGAGCGCCAGGAGCACGACCGCTCCGCCGCCAAGCTCGGCCGTCTGCTCGTCGACCGGCCCGATCCGGTTGGTCCTCGGAGCGGTCTTGGCAGGCGCCGCAGCCTCGGCCTTGCCGGTGAGCGCCGGGCTCTTCGACAGGTCGACGATCGGCTTGGGTGCCGCCGCATAGGTTGGGGAAAGCGCTAGGGCCGCGGCAATCGCGGTGGCGCTGGCTCGTGCAATAAGCATTCTGGTGGTAGTCATCATGCGCAAACAACGGTTGGGCGCCTGCCAAAGTGGCGCAATTATCGGCAGTACGGGCCCCTGTGTGGACGGGCTGTTGGGCTCTGTTCAGGCCGCCGAAATGTTCCAGAATCGGTCGCACGACTGCCGCCGTCCGTCGTTCCGTTTCCATTCCCCGTCGAACGATCCGTTCATGCGTCTATAATGCGTGGCAAGGCATTATGATCGCGGATAGGGTCGGTGCCTTATCCGCTTGAGGAGGCAGTGATTTGCCCAATCCTCGCCTGGCCTTGACCTTCGTGCTCTTGTCTCTGCTCTGCGCCTTTGCGCCCGGAGCGGAGACGAGCGCCGAGCCTCCCAGAATCGGCAAGCCGAGGCCCGCTCCGCCCACTGCGCCCAACATACCGCCGCTGCCGCCGGCTGTTTTCGACCCGACGCTCGCCATCGGCGGACAGGACGTGAAGGCGCGGGAGATCGAGACGCGGCTCAGCGTCGACGTGCGGGTGAATGGCCACGGTCCGTACAAGTTCATCGTCGACAGCGGCGCCGACACGTCGGTCGTCGGGACGCGCATCGCGCACGACCTCGAGCTACCGCTGGGCACTCCGACGATCCTCAACGGAATGACCTCCCGGAACGTCGTCGACCGGGTGAAGGTCGCCGAGCTGACGCTCGGTCCGACCGTCATCAGGGACCTGGAGCTCCCCGCCTTGCGGGAAGGCGACGTCGGCGGCGACGGGATGGTCGGCATCGACGCGCTGACGAAGCAGCGGCTGATGATGGATTTCGAAAAGCGCCTCATCAAGGTCGAGGACGCCCGAATCCCCGAGAAGTCTTATCCCAACGAGATCGTCATCCTGGCGCGGCGCTATCGCGGCCAGCTGATCCTCACCCATGTGACTGCGGCCGGCTTCCCGCTCGACGCGGTCATCGACACCGGATCGGAAGTCACGATTGGCAACCTCGCGCTTCGCGACAAGCTGATCCGCGGCAATCGCGACAAGTTCGTGACGGTCCCAGTGACGGACGTCACCGGAGCGTCCAAGAATCTGCAACTGGCCAAGGTTGGTGAGCTTGAGCTCGGCCCCGTGGTCTTCCGCGACGTTCCCATGGCATTCGCCGACGTGCCTCCGTTCAAGATGTTCGGCCTGTCGGAGGAGCCGGCGCTGCTGCTCGGGACCGATCTCCTGGAAACGTTTCGCCGCGTCTCGCTCGATTTCCGCGCCCGAAAGGTCCGCTTCCAGCTCAGGAGCTGCAGGACCGAGGGTGTGATGATCAGCACGGCGCAGGAGAATACCTACACGCGGCTTTTCTGGAGGGGCGACTCCGCGGACGTCTGCGCGCGTTAGCCGTACTTGCGCTGCGGCAGGGGTTCCGGAGTGCTGCAGAGCTCGTTCAGATGGTCGTAGCCGATGAGCAGCTTGCCCTTCGAATCCTCGATCCCGTCGAGCTGGTAGCGGCGGTCGCCACGGATGTCCCGGCCATAGGCGATCGCCTCGTCGATCGAGGCAAATTCGACGAACTCGTTCTCGCCTTGCTTGGGTCCATCAATGATCAGCAGGACAAGCCGGACTGGCTGCAAGTTCATTCCCCCTCATCGACCATCTCGTCACAGGGATGGTAGACGCCCCAGGTAAACAGTTTGTCATCATTCGGGCGCGCCCGCAACGCCGACGGAATTTAGCTGCCCTGCGCCGGGCGGGTATGGCATTGGAGGATCATGGGCCAAAGCGCTGACGGCGGCTGCCTGTGCCGGACGGTTCGCTACCGCGTGACGGGGGAGCCTGTCGCGACGACGCTCTGCCACTGCCGCTCGTGCCGGCGTGCGAGCGGCGGGACCAACGTCGCTTGGGCGGTGTTCGACAGGCGGGCGTTCGAGTGGCTCGCCGGCGAGCCGGTCGCCTACAGCTCGTCGCCGGGGATCGAATGGCTGCACTGCGGAAAGTGCGGAAGCCTCGTCGGCTACCGACGTTCGTCGCGTCCCGACCACATGGATATAACGACAGGCACGCTTGACGCCCCCGACCGATTCCCGCCCGCAGTCGAGATTTGGCTCGACCACAGGATCGGGTGGGAGGTCCTCAATCCGACATTGCCGAGCCGGCCGCAGAGCAGCCTCAATGCGCCGGAGGAGGGCGGCTAACCTACTTTTTCTTCAGTTGCTGCACCGCGGCGAGCGTCTTCTCGACGTGCTGGCTGAAGTCGAGGTCGTCATGGACCATGACGACCTTTCCGCTCCTGTCGATCACGTAGGAGGTGCGCGTCGTCATGCCCGGATATTTCGCCCAGGCGACGTCATAGGCCTTCTGCGTCTCCGGCGTAGCCGTCGCGACCGGGAAGGCGCTGCGGCATTCCTTGGTCGAGAAATCATGCAGCGTCTTCAGATTGTCGGCCGACATGCCGATCACCTGCGCGCCGGCCTTCTTGAAGTCGCCGATCGAGGCGCTGAACGCATGCGCCTCGGCCGTGCAGCCGCTCGTGAACGCCTTGGGGAAGAAGTAGAGGACGACAGGCCCCTTCTTCAGCTGCTGCGCGAGGTGCAGCTTGAACTCCTTGCCGCCGACGGCGCCCGTGGTGGTGAAGTCGGGCGCCTTGTCCCCGACCTTGAGGGCTGCCGTTGCCGGGGCGGCGGCGAGCGTGACTGCGGCGACTGCGAACAGGAACTTGCGCATGACTATCTCCATCGGCGAGACCCCTGGCGCCGCCCTGCTTACAGCGGTGCACCCAAAAGGGCGAGCGTCCGTTCGTCGCGCTCGCCGGAAAAGAAGGCGCGGATCGCATCGCCGAACAGGCCCGCCGGTTCAGCCTGGTCGAACAGCGTCAGGCTCGACCGAAGCTTCATCGCGTCGACGGGGCCGAGGACCTGCTCCGCCGTGCGGTGCCCCGCCCATGGGAGCAGGACCTCGACGCTCCGGCGGAGCCGCGGCCCGAGAAGCGGATGATCGAGATAGGCGCGCGCCTCTTCGAGCGAGGCGATCGCATAATGCTGGGCAGTCGGGCTGCGGCCGAGTCCGGCCAGTTGCGGGAAGACGAACCAGATCCAGTGGCTTTGCTTGAGTCCCGAGCGGAGCTCGGCGAGAGCGGTCTCGAAGACGCCGTCCTGAGCGTCGATGAAGCGCTGGAGATTGTGAGGATCGGTCACGCCCGGCATCATGGGCCGCTGCCCGCCGGCGGGAAAGAGCGACTCGCGCCTATTGCCGAGGCGCGAGCAGCCCCGCGAGAACATAGAAGAGGATCATCACCGGGCCGGTGATGAGCGTCGCCGCAACGAAGCCGAGCCGGATGATCAGCGGGTCGATGCCCGTATAATCGGCAAGGCCGGCGGCGACGCCCATGACCTTGGCGTCGCGGCGGTTGATCAGGAAACGTCCGTTCATTTCAAAACGTCCTTGGACTTGGAGTGCTTCAGGCGATCGGCAGCGAGGTGGCGGCCGAGACGAACAGAAGCGCGGTGAGGAAGGCACCGGCGAAGCAGGTGGCGATCTCACGGGTCGAAGTCAGGTTGGCGAACATTGTATTACCCCTTTGCATTGTCTTCTTCGGACCCGCCCATCGGGCCCACGCCAGATACAATGCACGAGGCGTGCCAACTGAAAAATGTCCTTATTTTTCAGTATTCGCTTGCTGCGCGTGGTAGAAATTGCTCGCCGTACGCGCCGTCTGTTGGTGAAATTTACCAACAACCATCGTCTGGGCGAGCGCACGGACTGTCCGGAAACGGACAGGCGCTACAAATGTAGTCCGATAATGGTCAGCTGGACGTCGTGTCGCCGCCGTCCGGGTGAAGCACCTGCCCTGTCATGTAGCTCGAATCCTCGCAGGCGAGGAACAGGAAGCTCGGCGCCACTTCGTTCGGCTGGCCGGGACGGCCCATCGGAGTCTTCTTGCCGAACTCCGGGATCTTCTCGGGATCCTGGCCGCCCGACGGGTTGAGCGGAGTCCAGATGGGCCCCGGAGCGACCGCGTTCACCCGGATGCCCTTCTTGACCAGGTTCTGCGCAAGCGAGCGCGTGAAGGCGGTGATCGCGCCCTTGGTCGCGCTGTAATCGAGCAGGTGGGACGAGCCCGAGTACATCGTCTCCGACGTACAATTGATGATCGCCGATCCCTCCTTCAGGTGATCGACCGCGGCCTGGGTCAAATAGAACATGCCGAAGATGTTGGTCTGGAAGGTGCGCCGAAGCTGCTCCTCGGTGATGTCCTTGATGTCCTTGTCGCTGTGCTGCTCGCCGGCATTGTTGACGAGGATGTCGAGGCGTCCAAGCTGGTCTACCGTCTGGCGGACCGCTCGCTCGCACAAGGCCTTGTCGCCGACGTCGCCGGCGATCGCGATCGCCTTGCGGCCCTCCTTTTCGACGATCTGCCTGGTGAACTCTGCGTCGTCATGCTCGCAAAGATAGAGAATGGCGATGTCCGCCCCCTCGCGGGCGAAAAGCGCCGCGACCGCTCGGCCGATTCCGCTGTCGGCGCCGGTGATCAGCGCCACCTTGTCCTTCAATCGGCCCGAGCCGGGATAGCGGGGCCGCCAGTCGGGCTTGGGCTCCAGCTGGCTTTCGTGTCCCGGAAGGCGGTCCTCGTGGATCATCGGCTCCATGACGTCGGACATGAGCTCTACTCCTTCGGCGCTACCCCCATGCCCTCCCGCTCGAAATCCTCGGCGATCGCTTCGTTATGCTCGGGCCTGGCGGGCTTCTTCGCCGCCTTGCCCTTCGTCCTGGTTCCGGATCTTGGCCCTTTAGCCACGTGCCGCTCCTTCGCTGCGAGTGAGAACCGACGCGCCTTTTAACCGGTTCCCGAGCGAGCCGCGACGGGAGAGGCGTTTGCGGCAGGTGCCGGGCGCTCCTACTTAGGCGCCATGGCGGACCAGCCGAACAGCCAGGCGAAGGGCGGCTTCCGGGTGCTCTGGCGCTTCCTGCCGATGCTTTGGCCCAAGGGCGAGCTCGAGCTGAGGGCGCGCGTCGTCGCCGCCGTGCTGCTGGTGCTCGCGGGCAAGGCGGCCGTGCTGTTGATGCCCTTCGCCTACAAGGCGGTGATCGACGGAATGTCGAGCCGAACCGCGGCGTTCGGCGTCGTTGCGGGCCTCGTCGCCGGCTATGCAACCGCGCGCTTCGCGGGAGTGCTTTCCGACAATCTCCGCAATGCCTTGTTCGAGAAGGTCGGGCAGAGCGCTGCTCGGCGCCTCGCGCGGCAGGTCTTCCGCCACATCCACGATCTGTCGCTGCGCTTCCACCTCGAGCGGCGAACGGGATCGCTGACCAAGATCGTCGAGCGCGGAACGAAGAGCATCGACATGATGCTCTATTTCCTCCTGTTCAACATCGCCCCGACGGTCATCGAGCTCGGCGCGATCTGCATCATCTTCTTCGTGAAGTTCGGCCCCGGCCTGGTCGCCGCGACCCTGGTGATGGTCGCCATCTACATCACCTTCACGAGGGCGGTCACCGACTGGCGCGCGCAGCTCCAGCGGCAGATGAACGACGTCGACAACAAGGCGATCGGACGGGCCGTCGATAGCCTGCTGAACTATGAGACGGTCAAATATTTCAACGCCGAGGAGCGCGAGGCCAAGCGCTATGACGAGGCGATCGGAGCGTTCACGCGAGCCGCGATCCGCAACGAAGTCTCCCTCGCCTGGCTGAACATCGGCCAGGCCTTCATCACCAA
>DASVXR010000097.1:0-1595 GCA_036392595.1 Sphingomicrobium sp. | reverse complement strand
GCGTGTGCCTGCTCTCCTCTTCTCGATCGCGGGACCGGCACTCATCGCATGGCGCGGCCATCCGGACAGGAATGTGCGGCTGTACTGGGCCATATTCAGCCTGCTCTGGCTGCCGATGCTGCCGCTCGCCACGGAAGCTCGCCCGTATCCGCAGCTCTTCTTCCTGGGCTCGCTCCAGGCGATTGCTTTCCTTCGGTTGAGCAAGTCGGCGAGCCTGCGTGAGGCTTTCGGGTGGACGATGGTCACAGCCTTCTTTGTCCTCACCAATTATTATGCGCTGGTGATCAGCGGCTTCCAGGCGCTGGTGCTCTTCGCGACGCATCGGCGCAAGCTCCTGAACCTTTATCCCGCGCTGCTTCCACTGCTGCTCGTCGGCGTCTGGATGCCATTCCATCTGCCTGTGGTCCTTCGGTTCGCGACCGAGCACGGCACGATGTTCACGCCCCTGCCGCCCGCAGCGATATTCGGCGTGCCCTGGCTCCTGTTCGGACCGGGCATCCAGGCCTTCGCGGTGGTCATGCTTCTCGCTTTCACTGTTTCGGCCTGGTGGGGGGCTCGGGGAAAGCTGCCGGCGGAGGCGCAGCTCGTCTGCACCGGCATCGCGGCGTTCGCGCTGATCCTCATCGTCGGGTTGTTCCGCGCCACCCTGACACCGCGTTACGTCACTGCCGGGATTCCGGCGCTGCTTTTCGGACTCGGCTGGTGGGCGGCGAAGGTCAGGACGCAAAAGCCCATGGCGGTCGCAGCAATGCTCGGGCTGTTCTTCTTCTCAACCGCGTCGACGCTGGTCACCGGCTCGACCGACGAGCGCTTTCGCGACCGCCGCGACCTGCAGTTCGAAACGGCCTCGGCCTGGCTGATGAAAGCGCCCGTGGATCGGCTCTATTACCTCAAGCCGGAGCGATCTCCCGCGCCGGCGCGCGATGCCGAAATCGCCGCTTTCTTCTTCACGCGCGCGGGGCGGCCGGTGAAGGTTATCCAATCCGATTATAAGAGCGCGATGACACCGGCGCTCGGTGGCGATCGCCGCGCCGGAGTCCTCTTCATCGGCGATACTCCGGCGTCAGCCCGGCTCACGTCCTGGATGAGAGATCAGCCGGCCGGTTGGGCCTGCCGCAATTTCGGCCAGACCGCCTTCGCGATCATGGCGTGCAGGCCTCAGGCGCCCGCGCTCTCCGCGAGCACGGTGAGGCCCTTCTCGCTGACCTCCGCGAAGCCGCCAGTTACGGGAATGCGCTCCGGCTGACCGCTTTGGCTGCGGTAGACGGCGATGTCCCCGTTCCTCAGCGTGGTCATGTAGGGCGCATGGCCGGCCATGATCCCGGACTCGCCCTCCGTCCCAGGGACGACGACCATGTACACGTCTTCGGACACGACCAGGCGGTCGGGGGTGACGAGCTCGAAATGCAGTTCGGCCATTATTCCTTGCCTTCTATCTTCGCGTCGAAGGCGCGTGTGGCGGCTTCGAACTTGTCGCGGCAGCCGGTGTTGCAGAAGCCGACAACCTTGCCCCGATAGCGGGTCAGGCTGTCCGCGCTGACCGGATCGCCCGACCAGGGGCAGCGCTCGTTCACGCAATCCTCGAGGCGAAGGTC
>DASVXR010000096.1:0-4838 GCA_036392595.1 Sphingomicrobium sp. | reverse complement strand
GGGAGTGAGGGGGTCCATTGGCGTCTCTTCGTCTGCGGGCTTAACGAGAGCAGCCGTAAGCGGTTCCAGTGCGTTGACCGCCATAATGCAGGCACCTATATCCCGCGCCTCCGGCGCCCCTCGCGGCGCCCTCCCATGCCTTGGGGCGGAGTAGCTCAGCTGGTTAGAGCAGCGGAATCATAATCCGCGTGTCGGGGGTTCAAGTCCCTCCTCCGCTACCATTTCCATCGGCTTGAGACGCCAGCGCGCTTCGCCGACGGCTGGCGCGCGGGCCCATTCAAGGTGGGTAATGCTATCCGCGTTCGGGTGTGGGCAGCGGCGGCGGCGGCGCCGGCGGAACCTCTGGAGCTGCAGGCGGCGGAGCTGCCGGTGGCGGTGCGGAAGCCGGCAAGACAGCTGCGTGCGGATGCTTTTCGAGAGCTGCGACGCCCGGGATCAACGGCGCCCCAAGCAGGAATGCTGCGCCGCTGCCACCCCCACCGCCGCCGCTTCCGGCGGAAGCCGCGATTGCCTTCGAGCTCATGGACGTCGAAAGGAGAAAGGTCACCGCGGGCGGAGTCACGGCAGCGAACTTGCCGCATTTCTTCAGGAATTCACGCCGTTCCTCGTCCGGGCCATCATCACGATCGTCGCGTCCCACAGGCACCTCCCCGCGCACACGCTAACTTTGGTTAACTCTAACCTGAAAACAGGGTAGTTTGCAAGAAATTAACGTACCAGGATAAGATTCGGTTCCGCAGCCGCGGGAACCTTTAGCTCATATGGTGTGAAGAGCGCGTCCAAGGTCTTCGATGAGATCCTCGGGATCTTCGAGGCCGATGTGCAGTCGAATGAGATTCTGCGCCGGGGCTTTTGAAACTGTTCGCAGCGGATTGACTGGGATCGCGAGACTCTCATAGCCGCCCCAGCTGTAGCCGATTCCGAAGAGCTCCAGCCGCTCGACGAACGCATTGCGCTCCGCCCGATCCGCTCCCTTGAGCTCGAACGAGAAGAGGCCCGACGAGCCTTTGAAATCCCGCTCCCAATATTCGTGGCCGGGGCATTCAGGGAGCGCCGGATGCAGGATCCGGCCGACTTGAGGCTGCTCCTTTAGCCAGTTCGCGATCTTCAAGGCGCTTTCCTGGTGCTGCTTCAGGCGCACGGCCATCGTCCGAATGCCGCGGGAGCCGAGCCACGCATCGTCGGGCGAGACGGAGTGGCCGAGGTCCCAGCTCGTCCGCTGGATTCGGTCGTAATATTCGGCCGTCGCCGAGATCGCCCCGAGCATGACGTCCGCATGGCCGCCGACATATTTGGTCGCGGCGATGATGCTGATGTCGACCCCCGCCGCGATTGCCTGGAAGAGAAGGGGGGTCGCCCAGGTGTTGTCCAGCAATGTCGCGACGCCGCGCTCCCGGGCAATTGCGCAGATGCCCGGCACGTCCTGGACTTCCATCGTCAGCGACCCGGGACTTTCGAGCAGGATCGCCCGTGTGTCTTCGCCGATCTCGTGCTCGATGCGGGCCCCGACCAACGGATCATAGTAGCGCGTTGAAACGCCGAGCCGCTTCAGGATCGTGTCGCAGAATCGGCGCGTCGGCCCGTAGATGCTGTCGCTAACGAGCAGTTCGTCGCCGGGCGAGAGGACGGTCAGCAGCGCAGTCGTGATCGCCGCGAGGCCCGTCGAATAAAGCGCTGTCCCGGCGGCCCCGGGCTCGAGCTCCGTCAATGCCTCGGCAAGAGCCCATTGGGTCGCCGTGCCCTGGAGCCCGTAGCGATAGACGCCCAGCGACGGACGGCTCGAATCAAGCTCGGACGCGCTGTCGAACAGAATGGTGGAGGCGCGTTCAACGGGTGGATTGACCAGCCGTCCGCGCCATTCCTTGCGCCGCCCGCCTTCAACCAGCTTGGTCGACGGCTTTGTATCACGCTTGCTCATGCGCGCCGACTTGTAGCGGCGGCTGCGTTCCAGAGGAACGGCCCAGCGCCGGAGCTCAGCCGGTGCGGTTCCGCTTGCCGAACAAGCCGATAAGGCCGAGCAGCCCGAGCACACCCCATGGGAAGCTGCGCCTCTCCGGCGCCGGTGGGGGTGGCGCATTGTTCTCCGGGGGAGCTGTTTCGGGAACAGCGGCAGGTTGCGTCCCCGGGGTTGCTGCCGTCGTCGTCGGCGTCGCCTCATTAGTCCCGGCGACTGCGTTCTCGGTGGTCCCAGCCGTCGAAACGGTATTGCCCGACGCATTGGCGTTCGGCGCGGTCGTGTTCTGTGCGAGCGCGGGGGCCGCGGCCGTCATGGCGCCGCTGATCAAGACAATGGTGGAGAACCGCATTCTCATTTCTCCTGTTGCCGTGGCGGCCTCATTCGATCGGAGCCGGATGGTAGCTGTCGTCGGAATGCTCGCCCTGGATGCCGAACAGCCCGAGAAGCCCGAACAGACCCACGATGTTGAAGACCAGGTCGAAACTGTCGCCGCCCGCCAGCCGGCTCATCGTCTCCGTGCGGACTCCTCCGCGGGACTGGTCGTCCGCTGGTTGCTGGGCTGCGGCGGGGCCGACGACGGCGGTGGCCAAGAACAACGCGGCTAACATGCGGATACGCATGGGCGCCTCCTCATTCCTTGTACGCCCGTGGTTATAGCCAGAGGGCGGCGCCCCCGTAACATTTTTCGCGGAAGCTTGCGCGACAAAAAGCGCGTCGGGCTTCGACAAAGCAAACGCCCGGATCGGCTTGCGATCCGGGCGCCCTGCGTGACGATTGCTCGTCAGCCCCCTTGGATGTCGTTGCAGCCGGTGTCCCCAATCACTCGGCCGCGTCCCCGAACAACGACCCAAGGTCAGCTCGTTCGGATGGCGGGGACGCTATGCGCGGATTTTCCGGCTGTCACCCCGGAAACGGATGCAGGCGACTTTTGTGCGCAGCCTGTGTCGGCGGGGACACATAGGGTGTGGTTGCCAGTTGTGAGCGAGGGCCGCTAGAGCCGCCGCCATGCGCTGGTCCCGTGCCTTTTTGCCCGTCCTCAAGGAAAGTCCGGCAGACGCCCAGATCGTCAGCCACAAGCTGATGCTGCGCGCCGGCCTGGTTCGGCAGACCGCCGCGGGGATCTACGCCTGGCTGCCGCTCGGCTTCCGTGTGCTGAAGAAGATCGAGCAGATCGTCCGGGAGGAGCAGGACCGCGCCGGCGCCCAGGAAATGCTGATGCCGACGCTCCAGTCCGCCGAGCTTTGGCGCGAGAGCGGCCGTTATGACGCCTACGGCCCCGAAATGCTCCGTATCCGCGACCGGCACGATCGCGAGATGCTCTACGGCCCGACGAACGAGGAAATGATCACGGCGCTCTTCCGCGACGAGGTGAAAAGCTATCGCGACCTGCCGCGGACGCTCTATCACATCCAGTGGAAGTTCCGCGACGAGGTCCGGCCGCGCTTTGGAGTCATGCGCGGGCGCGAGTTCCTGATGAAGGATGCGTACAGCTTCGACCTCGATGAGGCCGGGGCGCGGAACAGCTATTACACGCAGCTGCTCGCTTACCTGCGCACCTTCCAGCGGATGGGCATCCAGGCGGTGCCGATGAAGGCGGACCCCGGGCCGATCGGCGGCGATCTCAGCCACGAGTTCATCGTCCTTGCACCGACCGGCGAGAGCGAGGTCTTCTATGATTCCGCCTTCGAGGAGATCGATTGGCACCGCGGCGATCTGCGCTATGACGATGCCGCTGGCCTTGAGGCGCTTTTCGAGCAGGTGAGCTCGACCTATGCCGCGACGGACGAGACCCATGACGAGGCGGCCTGGGCGAAGGTGCCCGAGGCGAAGCGCCGGACAGGTCGAGGGATCGAGGTCGGCCACATCTTCTATTTCGGCGACAAATATTCGAAGCCGATGGGCCTTCGCGTTTCCGGGCAGGACGGTCGCCCCGTCACTCCAATGATGGGCAGCTATGGCGTTGGCGTGTCGCGCCTCGTCGGGGCGATCATCGAGGCCAGTCACGATGAGGCGGGCATCGTCTGGCCTGAGGCCGTCGCGCCCTGGCGCGTTGGGCTCGTCACCATGCGCTCCGATGATGAGCCTAGCGTATCGGCGGCGGACGAAATCTACGCGCAGCTCAACGCTGCGGGTGTTGAAACGCTATATGACGACCGCGACGAGCGGGGCGGCGTGAAGCTCGGCTCGATGGACCTCATTGGTGTGCCCTGGCAGCTGATCGTGGGGCCGCGCGGAATCGCGGCGGGCACCGTCGAGTTAAAGCGCCGTTCAACGGGAGAGCGCGAGGAGCTCAGCCTCGAAAGCGCACTCGCGAGGCTTACGGAATGATCCTCAACCGCGCCGAGCGAATGCTCGCCCGCCGCTACCTGCTTCCGGGAAAAGGCGAGGGATTCATCTTCCTCGTAGCGAGCATCAGCCTCTTCGCCGTGGCTCTCGGCGTCGCTGCCCTGATCATCGTCATGAGCGTGATGAACGGCTTCCGAGCGGAGTTGTTCGACAAGATCGTCGGCCTGAACGGCCATGCGGTTGTCCAAGGCTATGACGGCCGGCTGTCGAACTGGGAGCAGATCGCCGATGCCGCGAAGAAGACGCCTGGAGTCACCTCGGCGCTTCCGCTGATCGAGCAGCCGCTCATGGCCTCGGCAAATGGACGCGTCGAAGGCGTGCTCGTGCGCGGGATGCGGGTGCAGGATATTCTCTCGAACAAGACGATCACGTCCAACGTGGTCGCTGGCGATCTTCGGTCGGTAAGGCCCGGCAGCAACCTGGTGGCGATCGGTTCTCGCCTCGCGGAGACGCTGGGAGCCTATCCGGGTAGCGAGATCAGCCTGATCAGCCCGGAAGGGCGCTCGACCGTCGTCGGGACGGTGCCTCGAATCGT
>DASVXR010000095.1:0-6060 GCA_036392595.1 Sphingomicrobium sp. | reverse complement strand
AAGCGCCAGCGCCTCGGCGCCCGTCACCGTGCGGTAGAGACCCGGTTCGGCGGGCGCGGGCGCGATGTGGTGCTGCTTGAACGGCGCGCCCATCTCGACCGTCTCGCCATAGGCATGGCCGGCGTTGAGGGCGGCGATATTGGCTTCGGCGAGCTCGGGTGCCTTCGCGAACTTGTTCTTGAGCCAGTCGACGATCGGCTGGCGGTCGCGGTCGAACATCCAGAGCGCGAGCCCCAGCGTCCACATGTTCTTGCAGCGCAGCGCCTCCTTGTTGCCGAGCCCGAAGGGCTTCACGGCGTCGAGGGTCAGCTGCGAGATGTTGAAATGGACGACCTGCCACTTGGCGAGGCTTCCGTCCTCTAGCGGGTTCTGCTCGTAGCCCGCCTTGGCGAGGTTGCGCGCCGTGAACTCGCCCTCATCGATGATCAGCAGTCCGCCCTCGCGGACTTCATTCGCATTCACCTTCAGCGCGGCCGGGTTCATCGCGATCAGCACGTCGGGCTGGTCGCCGGCGGTCTCGATCGCAGCCGACCCGAAATTGATCTGGAAGGCGCTGACGCCGAAGGTCGTGCCCTGCGGAGCGCGGATCTCGGCAGGGAAGTCGGGGAAAGTCGCAAGGTCGTTTCCGGCGAGCGCCGTGGACAGGGTGAACTGGCCGCCGGTCAGCTGCATTCCGTCGCCGCTATCGCCGGCAAAGCGGACGACGACGGCTTCCTGCGGCGGATGCGCGCGGGCTTCTTTCTCAGAGAGGAGATGGGTGGCTGTGGCCACTGAAGACGAGTCCTTCACAAACGCGAGTTTTATCTTGCGACCCTTTTAGGCTTCCGGGCCACGGTTCGCCACCTTTCTGTCGTGATTGCGACCCCGGACCTGATCTGTGGGAAGCAATCCGGCGGCGCAATCTGGATTGCTTCGTCGCTCCGCTCCTCGCAATGACGCTCTATGGCGAATGAAAAATACCGCCGGGGCGTCGGCATCATGCTCCTCAATCGCGACGGCAAGGTTTTCGTCGGCGCCCGGATCGATAATACCGACGAGGCCTGGCAAATGCCGCAGGGCGGGATCGACGAGGGCGACGACGACGAGTGGGGGACGGCGCTGCGTGAGCTGGAAGAGGAGACGGGTATCGCGCCGCGGCTGGTGGAGCGGATCAGCGCTGCTCCGGAGCGGCTGAAATACGACCTGCCCGAGGAGCTTCAGCCAAAGCTATGGGGCGGCAAGTACAGGGGGCAGGACCAGGACTGGTTCCTCGCGCGCTTTCTTGGGACGGACGCCGACATCGACATCGCCACCGAGCACCCCGAATTCCGCGAATGGAAGTGGATCGAGCCAGAGCAGCTTCCCGAGCTGATCGTGCCCTTCAAGCGCGACCTGTACCGGCGGCTGCTTCAGGAATTTTCGGAGTATCTCTAAGGCGGCTTCAGCCGTTGCACGGCTGTTTCAATAAGAGCAAATCCTCCGCCGTCGCCGCCATGAGTCGCGGGCGGCGGCCTGTCGTCCAGAACGGAGGATGGCCATGAACGCACCTCGGAAAATCGGATTGTTCCTCGCGGCGGCTGCGATCGCCCTGCCGCAACCCGCAATCGGCAAGTCGCTTGCCAAGGCCTGGAACGGCGCGTGGCAGCTCAACATGGAAAAATCGAAATTCAGTGCGGCGGATTACACGCCGAAGAGCGACAACCGGACCTATAGGGTGGCGGGGAACCGGCTCACCATGCGCTCCACCACCGTCAATGCGGCCGGCAAGACGATCAAGTGGGGCTATTCGGCGAAGCTCGACGGCAAATGGTATCCGACGTCCGGCAACCCGAATACGGATCATATTTCGCTGACTTTGGTGAGTCCCAATGAGATCAAGTCGAGCGCGAAGCTGAAGGGCAAGGCATCGGCGAAATCGACCGCGACGGTTTCCAGCGACGGGAAGACGCTGACCATCAATCGCAGCGTCCTCAACGCCAAGGGCGGGCCCACGGACGATACGATGGTGTTCGACCGCGCCAAGTAGCGTCTCGACTTCAATAGCCCGCACGACGGGCGTATGAGGGCACCTGTGCTCCTTTCGAAGATCAGGGGGTGCCCTCATGAACTTGCTTCTTACCGCTTCCGCCATCGCCCTGGCCGCGATGGAGCCGGGGCATATGCACGAGCACGCCCTTCAGCTGGGCAAGCTCTCGTTCGAGACGAGCTGCGGCCCTGCGGCGCAGACGTCATTCGAGACGGGGCTCGGCTGGCTTCACTCCTTCGGATACCAGGATTCCGAGCGCAGCTTTGCCGAGGCGGCGGCGGCCGACCCGGGGTGCGCCATCGCCTGGTGGGGCGTCGCGATGAGCAATTATCATCCGCTGTGGGCGGCGCCCACTCCGGCCGAGTTCGCCAGGGGCAAGGACGCCATCGAGAAGGCCAAGGCCGCGGGCGCGAAGAGCCAGCGCGAGAAGGATTATGTGGCGGCGCTCGACACCTTCTATCGCGATGCCGATCGGCTCGACCTCAAGACCCGGGCCTTCGCTTATTCCAACGCCATGGCGAAGCTTCACGCGAGCTATCCCAAGGACGACGAGGCGGCCGTCTTCTACGCGCTGTCGCTGATCGCGGCCGGAACGATGGACGGCGACAAGGCCTATCCGAGGCAGAAGCAGGCGGCTGCGATCCTCAACGACGTCCTTGCGCGCAACCCCGATCACCCCGGCGTCGCGCATTATCTAATTCACGCTTTCGACTATCCGGCGCTGGCCGAGCTCGCCCTTCCCGCCGCCCGCCGCTACGCGAGCATCGCGCCGGATTCCGCGCATGCGCAGCATATGCCATCCCACATCTTCACCCGCCTCGGCCTGTGGGACGAGGCGATCAAGTCGAACCTCGCGGCCGAAGCGTCGGCGAAGGCGCATGCCCCGGCGATGGGGATGAGGGGCGCATGGGACCAGCAGCTGCATGCGATGGACTATCTCGCCTACGCTTACCTTCAGGCGGGACGGGACAAGGATGCGCTCAAGGTTCTGGAGGATTTGAAGGGGATCAGCCAGGCCGATCCGCCCTCCCCGGCGGCCGCTTATGCAGTGACGGCGATCCCGGCGCGAATCCTCCTCGAGAGGCGGCGCTGGGATGAGGCGGCCGCGTTCGACCTTCCAGCCAGCCTCGCCGGATTGACCGCGCTTTCGAAGAACAAATGGGCGATCGCCAATGTGCATTTCGCGAGAGCCGTCGGCGCGGCGCGCGGCGGGAAAGCCGCCGAGGCGCAGGACGAAATCGCGAAGCTCTCCGCGATCGAGCAGGGCCTGAAGACTCCTCCGGGCGAATATGACTGGGGCAAGCAGGTCGCGATCGAGCGGCAGATCGCCGAGGCATGGCTCGCGCATGCCGGCGGCAAGGACGAGGAGGCGGTGCGGCTAATGCGCTCGGCCGCCGACCTCGACGACGCGACGGAGAAGCATCCGGTCACTCCCGGAGCGATCCTTCCGGCGCGCGAGGAGCTCGGGGAGCTTCTGCTGACGCTCGGCCGTCCGGCCGATGCCCTCAGGGAATATGAAGCCTCGCTCGAGCACTCTCCGCGCCGGCTGGCGGGCCTTTACGGCGCGGCTCAGGCGGCGAAGCTCGCCGGGAACACGGTGAAGGCGGGCCGCTATTATGCCGAGCTTGCGCAGATGACTGAGAAAAGCGACGGCGCGCGCCCCGAAGTGAAGAGCGCACGCATGGTGGCGGCGAGCCTCGCGCGAACCAAGGACTGAGGTTCACCCGACAGGCGCGAGCTCCGAATAAACGCGGATCACAGAGTCGAGGATCTGCGGCCATTGATAGGTCGAAGCGGTCTTGGCTGCATTGGCTCCGACGGCGCTTCGGCGTTGCGGGTCCCTCGCGAGCATGGCGATCGTGTCGGCGAAGGCTTCCGGGTCGGGAGGACAGCGGAAGCCGTTGACGCCGTTCTCGATCAGCTCGGCCGCGCTCGGGGCGTCGGCGCTGACGACGCAGACTCCGGCGGCCATCGCCTCGAGGTTCACGTTGCCAAAGGCTTCGGTCATGCTCGGATTGAGCAGAATGTCGGCGCTGGCGACCGCCGCGCCAAGTGCCTCGCCTACGAGGTGACCGGTGAAGTCCGCGTCGCCAAGTTGACGCTCGAGTGTGTAGCGATCGGGTCCATTACCGATGACGAGCGGCCTGAGCCTGACGCCGCGTGCCCGCAGCAGATTGACCGTTTCGGCGAAGACCGCGGTTCCCTTCTCCCGCACGATCCGTCCGAAGTAGAGCAGCACCAGATCCTCGTCGGCGAAGCCGTGAGCGCGGCGCCAGCCGAGGTCGCGGCGCGTTGGCGAGAAGAGGTTGTGATCGACGCCGCGGCTCCAGATCCGCAGCTTGTCGGCGGTCACTCCCATTGCTTCGACGTGGTCCAGGGCGCCTCGATTGGGAACGAGGACGCGGTCGCAGCCCAGGTAGAAGCCCTGCTGGCGCCGCCACGCCCACGAGCGGAGCAGGCCGAGGCCGTAATATTCGAAATAGGATTCGAAGCGGGTGTGCATGCTCGCCACGACCGGGACGCCGAGCTTGCGCGCGAAGCGCTGCGCGGCGGTTCCGAGCCAATCCGGGGTCGAGAGGTGGACGAGGTTCGGATCGAAGCGCCGAACGTCTTGCCGGATGGATGAGGGGAGTCCCAATGCCACCCGGAACTCGGTCCTGAAGGGCATGACGATCGAGGGAACGGAGATGAGGTCTCCGGCAGGCTCGAACGCGGGAGCGCTGGTCGTCGGGGAATAGACGCGTACCTTCGCGCCCCTCTCGAGCAAATGCTCGACGAGCTTGTTGAGCGCCTGGTTCGCGCCCTCGCGCAGGTAATTGTAATTGCCCGAGAAGAGGGCGACGCGCAGGCCTCGCGCCGAAGCCGGCTCAGGGTGGGCCGTTGACGAGCCGCCGATCGGATTGGACAATATCCGCATGGTCGCGTGGTTGAGACGCCGGTACCTGGACCTTTTGGGGTCGATCTACATCTATAACGAGCATCGCGGCTACACGGCACTCGACCGGGTCCTCGAGGCGGTTCGCTATCGTTATCCCGACGACCATGCATTCATCGCGGCGATCGAGAAGCATCGCGCCGACGAGCGGAAGCATTATCTGATGTTCCGTCGCTGGTATGAGAAACGAGGACAAAAGCCGCTCTTCGTCGACCGCACCTGCGGGCATATCGACCGCTTCGTCGAGATCATGTTCCGCTCACCGATCGACCGGCTCGACACGATCGAGGTCATCAGCAACGACCATCTGTTCGAAAAGCTTTGCCGCGTGATCTCGCTGACCGAGAAACGCGGCTACCGGCAGGTCGAGATATTGCTGAGGCATCCAGTCGTCCAGCAGGACCCGGGCCTGATGAAAATCTTCCGGATCATCAAGAAGGACGAACCGAGTCACTGGGAACCCTATGACGGCTGGCTGAGCGCGAACCGCAAGCGCAGTCCCAGGTGGTGGGAGCATGCGGTGGACGGCTTCATCCATTCCGAGCTGCTGCTCCTGAAGCTCCCAGTCCTGTTCCTCCAGCCGCGGCTCCGCCGCCGTACCGACTGGCCGGACGAGCATGACCGACCGGAGATATTGGAGGCAGCCTGAGCGACCTGCGCGCGGCTTCGGAGTCAGGCGTCGGCGAGGAGCGATTTTGCGGCGACGATCGTTCGCAGCTCGCCGCTCGCGTAAGGCTTGCGAAGCGAGCGGGCACCTTTTGGCATCTCCGAAGGCGTCAGCTCCTTGCCCGCCGCCGTGACGACGAGCTGAACGTCCGGCCGTTGTCTCGCAACACGATGGGCAAGCTCGAGGCCGCCCCTCTCGCCCTGGAGCTCGGCGTCGGTGACCACGACTTCGATCTCGGGATGCTGCTCGAGGACCTCGGCAGCATCGGCCGGGTCATAGGCATGGAAAGTGTCGAAGCCCGATTCGCGGAGGATGTCGGAAGCGACCATTCCGACAAACGGCTGATCTTCAACGATTAAAGCGGCAGGCCGGCTGGAAGGCATGGACCATTACCTATGTTAGGAGGCTGCAGTTGCTTGTCCGGTGAGCATCTTGTCAACGGGCGGCGGGCTT
>DASVXR010000094.1:0-15871 GCA_036392595.1 Sphingomicrobium sp. | reverse complement strand
AGTTCGCCGAAGAGGACAAGAAGCGGCGCGGCGCGGCGGAAGCCAAGAACAACGCCGAGAGCCTCATCCATTCGACCGAGCGTCAGCTCGCCGAGCATGGCGACAAGGTTGATGCGTCGGTGAAGGAAGAGATCGAGAAAGCGCTGGCCGAGGCCAAGACCGCCGTCGAGAGCGGCGACGCCGACGAGATGCAGCAGAAGACTGCTGCCCTGACCCAGGCCGCAATGAAGCTCGGCGAGGCGATGTACAAGGCGCAGCAGGCGGAGGCCCAGGGTGCCGCCGGTGCTGACGCCGGCACATCCGGCCCCGCTGAAGAGCCGGCGGCGGGTCAGGAAGACGTGGTTGACGCCGAGTTCTCCGAGGTCGACGAAGAGAACAAGGGCAGCTGATGCTCGAGGGGACGGCGCCGGCATTGATGGGGGTCCGGCGCCCCGTAAGGCGTAGCGGGGAGCCGTGATGGTCGAACAGGACTATTACGAATTGCTGGGTGTCCAGCGTGGCGCAGACGATGCGGCGATCAAGGCCGCCTATCGCCGCCTCGCCAAGGAGCATCACCCGGACCGCAAGAACGGCTGCAAGGAATCCGAGGCCCGCTTCAAGGCCATCAACGAGGCCTACGACGTCCTCAAGGACCCGCAGAAGCGCGCCGCCTATGACCGCTTCGGCAAGGCAGCCTTCAACGGCGGCGGCGGACATGACCCGTTCGGCAGCGCCGGCTTCGAAGGCTTCTCGGACATTTTCTCGACCATCTTCGGCGAGTTCATGGACCCGCGCGGCGCCCGGCAGAACGCCGCCCGCGGGGCGGACCTTCGCTATGACCTCGAGCTCAGCCTCGAGGAGGCGTTCACCGGCGTCGAGAAGACGATCAAGATCGAAGCCATGGCTCAGTGCGGGACCTGCGACGGCCGCGGCTGCACGGGCCTGGACCGCTGCACCAGCGCCTGCTCGACCTGCAACGGCATGGGCAAGGTTCGTGCGCAGCAGGGCTTCTTCGTGGTCGAGCGCACCTGCCCCAACTGCCGGGGCAGCGGCGAGATCATCAGCAATCCCTGTCCGACCTGCCACGGCGAAGGCCGGGCCCTCAATCAGCGCAGGCTTTCCGTGAAGATACCGGCGGGCGTCGACGAGGGCACTCGAATCCGTGTCGCGGGCGAGGGTGAGGCGGGCGTTCGCGGAGCGGCAGCCGGCGACCTTTATCTCTTCGTGCACATGAAGCGGCACCCGATCTATGCGCGCGAGGGCACGACATTGGTCGCCGATTGCCCGGTGAGCTTCACCACGGCGGCGCTCGGCGGATCGATCAGCCTTCCCGGCGTCGACGGGCACAAGGTCGACATCAAGATTCCGGCCGGCGTGCAGTCGGGCGAGCAGCTCCGCCATCGCGGCGCGGGCATGAGCGTGCTCAACGGGCGCGGCCGAGGCGATCTCGTCGCGCGCATCCTCGTCGAGACTCCGACGCGCATGACGGCGAAGCAGAAGAAGATACTGGAAGAGTTCCGCGAAACGGAAACGGGTGACGAATGCCCTGCGGCGAAGGGCTTCTTCACTCGGGTCCGTGAATATTTCGGCGGCTGATCAGCCCTTTAAGCTATCGATTTGCAGGCGCATCGCGAAGAGCTGGGCAAACAGCTCGGCGGCTGCATGAACTTCGAAATTGGGCTCTCGCGGTGTCCGGCTCTCGCAGCAGAATTCGCCGCTGGAGCCATTAGAGTCGAACGGCACGCGAAGGATCGCGCGAATTCCGTCGGCGCCGAGCTTGTCCTGCTGCTCCCGCGATGGCGCGCGCATGAGCGCGTCGCCTACCGAGCTTTCCTCTTCGTCGCGCGGGAAGAGGGGCACGCCTGCGGCGTTGGCGTCGGCGACGATCATCGGCAGGTCGGCAGGATCGGCAGCGCTCGCGAACGCGCCGCGAGTGCTTTCCGCGCGCCTGTCGCCGATGGTGAGGGTGACCCGGTCGTACCCGGTGAGCGCGCGCATTCGCCTGCAGCCGCCGTCGAGCAGCGACTGGCCGCTGCTGTCGCCAAGGCCGGCGATGAGCCCGCCCACGGTCCCGAACGCCTCTCCGACGCCGGATTCGGGCGAAGGGACAGCTTCCAGGAGCACGCGGCCGTCGCTCAGCTGGAATGCGATGTCGACGAGATCCGGATCGTCCGTCAGCCGCACCCGATAGGCGCGCGCTACCCCGAGCGTGCCGCTGAGGCGCGAGAAGAGATTGCGGATGTCGTGCAGCGTCTGCGCGCGCACGAAGCTTTCCAACGGCTCGTCGATCAGCGTGACGTGAGATTCACTGAGCAGATGGTGCACATTCTCCGACGCCCGGAGCACGATCCAGTCGAGCGACAGCTCGAGCAGGTAGCTGCCGGGCTGAATGCAGGCGAGCTCCGACGGCCGCGGTTTCGCGGCGACGTCCGCCTCCATCTCGTCAGCGCTTTCCATCGACCCCCAAGCCCCGGTCGTTCGAGCCGAGACTGCAACTTTCTTCGCCTCTTTGAAAGGCTTGTTTTGTCAGGAGCCGAACACTCGCCCGAAGATCGTGTCGACGTGCTTCAGATGATAATCGAGGTCGAACAGGGCATCGAGTTGATCGCCCGACAAGCGCTCGGAGACTTGCGGATCGCTCTTCAGCAGCTCCAGCAGCGATAGCTGGCCGTCGGATTCCCACACCTTCATCGCGTTGCGCTGGACGAGCGCGTATGAATCCTCGCGGCTGAGACCGGCCTGCGTGAGCGCCAGGAGCACGCGCTGCGAGTGGATGAGCCCGCCCATGCGGTTGAGGTTCTTCTCCATCCGCTCGGGATAGACGACGAGCTTGTCGACGACGCTCGTGAGCCGAGCGAGCGCAAAATCGAGCGTGATCGTCGCGTCGGGGCCGATGAATCGCTCAACCGACGAGTGCGAAATGTCCCGCTCATGCCACAGCGCCACGTTCTCGAGGGCCGGCGTCACATAGCCGCGGACCATGCGCGCGAGGCCGGTCAAATTCTCCGTCAGAACGGGGTTGCGCTTGTGCGGCATCGCCGAGCTGCCCTTCTGCCCGGGCGAGAAATATTCCTCGGCCTCGAGCACCTCGGTGCGCTGCAGGTGGCGGATCTCGGTCGCGAGCCGCTCGATCGACGAGGCGATTACCCCGAGCGTGGCGAAATAATGCGCATGGCGATCGCGGGGGATGACCTGGGTCGAGACCGGCTCGACCGCGAGGCCCAGTTCCTTGGCGACATGTTCCTCCACCTCGGGCGGGACGTTGGCGAAGGTACCGACCGCGCCGGATATGGCGCAAGTCGCGACGGTGTCGCGCGCCCCGACGAGCCGCTCGCGGTTGCGCGTGAACTCGGCATAGGCCTGCGCTAGCTTCAATCCAAACGTCGTCGGCTCGGCATGGATTCCATGGCTGCGGCCGATCGTGGGTGTCAGCTTATGCTCGACTGCGCGGCGCTTCAGCACCGCCAGCAGCTCGTCGATGTCGCGGATCAGGAGCTCGGCGGCCTGCTTCAGCTGCACCGCGAGCGCCGTGTCGAGCACGTCGGAGCTGGTCATCCCTTGGTGCAGCCAGCGCCGCTCGGGCCCGAGCTTCTCGCCGGCCCAGGTCAAAAAGGCGATCACGTCATGCTTGGTGACCGCCTCGATCCTGTCGATCGCCTCGATGTCGATCTCGCCAAGGACGTTCGCATCATATGCCTTGCGGATCGTCTCAGCGTCCTCGGCCGGGATCATTCCGATGCGTCCCATCGCCTCGGCCGCGAAAACCTCGATCTGCCACCAGATGCGGTAGCGGTTTTCGGCCGACCAGATGGCCGCCATTTCAGGGCGCGAGTAGCGGGGGACCATGGCCGAGGCGGCTAGCAGAGCCCTGCGGATGCTTCAAATGGCGCTCCGATCTTCACTGATCTTCGCAGTGACGAGCCTCGAAGCCGGTCGTCGTGGAGCGAGGAGAGGCCGATAGAGCTCATCTCGAAGCGTAAAGCACGGGCGGCGCCCTGTAGGGCAGCGGATTTTGAAAATGTCCGCTTTGGCGGGAACGGAACTTAGAAGAGCAAGCGGTACATCTCCACGAGAGTCCCGAAAGTCAGCATGGTGGTGCCCACCATGACGGCGATAACCCGTGGAGGAAGCACGAATTTTTCCATCATGCGGGTTCAACCGACCAAACGGCCTTCGGCTCCACAGCCATCTGATCTCCGGCACGTCCTCGATTGTTGAGCCCCGCCGCCGCGAGGTAATGTCCAACTACCCAAGGGAGACGAGGCTCGGCCTGAAGAACGCCTTGGAGAAGCCGCGGTGCCTAGCGTTTCGAATGCGGACTGAAATAGGCAGGAGCCACTTTGTCCTTTGGGTCGAAAGCAGACGCCCTAGTGTCCACTTTGGGTGGAAAGCGGACATAGAGCGCTACGGACATTTACGAATGGGAGGCAGCCCCCGCTGGGCACATTCTCCTGCGTTGGCTCAGTGAGTCGAAGGAGGCCATCATGGCTACAGCATCCCGTCCGCTCGACGAAATAGGCGAAGGCCATACCCTAAGCGTTGCGCGCATGGCCGTTGCAGGAGGCGTCACGGCAGCCGCGATCTTCGTGCTCTGCTGGCTCGGCACCTTCGTTCCCTTCTCCAGCCCGACCCATGCCTACATTGGTCTGTTCACGAACGCGGACATCAGATCAGGCGTGGCGCTGATTGAGGGCACCTGCTGGTCGCTTCTCTTCGGTTTGATGGTCGGCGCGGTGTTCGCGCTGATTTACAACGCGACCGCGCCTCTCGCCCGCAAGTAAAGGAGCAAGGCCGTGAAAATCATCACATTGCTCGCGGGCGCAGCCGCATTGCTGGCCGGCAGCGCGGTCGCGGCGCCTTCACCGCATGAGCAGCACCAGGCGTCTGGCCAGCATGCGGCTGCCGCGACGAAGGGGTCGTGCGAAGCACAGATGCAGGAAATGATGGGCTCGATGCACCAGATGATGCAGCAGATGAGTGAGATGCATCAGCAGATGACTCAGATGCACCAGGGGATGGGGCACGGCATGAACATGCCGATGGAGCGCAAGGCTCCGGCGCCCAGCCCGCAGCAGCCGGACCAGCATCAGCATTAGTAACTCCTGCCGGCATCGACCGGATTGCCGGTGCCCGATGAGGCCGCTTGACTCCGTACCATGGTACGGACCGTATAGGTGCGCCGACAATTAGGCAGGAAGGCTTGGATGTCGGAGGCAAATCATCATCACGGGCGCGTGCACGGCATTTCGTCCGTAGACCAGACCACTGTCCGAACGGATTCGGCGACGTTAGCATCGGGCACGATCTGGACTTGCCCGATGCACCCGCAGATCCGCTGGGATCATCCGGGCAATTGCCCGATCTGCGGCATGGCGCTGGAGCCGCTCGAACCAAGCCTGGATGATGCGCCCAACCCCGAGCTGATCGACATGAGCCGCCGCTTCTGGGTGAGCGCCGCGCTTACCATCCCGCTCGTCGTCCTGGCCATGACGACCGATCTGTCCGGGTGGGAGCCGTTGTCGATGCGGACCTCCATCTGGGTCCAGTTCGCCTTGGCAACGCCCGTGGTGCTGTGGGGCGGAAAGCCGTTCTTCGATCGCTTCTGGGCCTCGCTTCTCAATCGCAGCCCGAACATGTTCACGCTCATCGGCCTCGGGATCGGGGCAGCATACGGCTACAGCCTGATCGCCGTATTATTCCCCCGGATTTTTCCGCCGTCCTTCCGGACCATGGGCGGGATGGTGCCGGTCTATTTCGAGGCCGCCGCAGTCATCACCACGCTTGTTCTCCTCGGCCAGGTGCTGGAGCTGCGCGCCCGGTCATCCACCGGCAAGGCGATCCGGGCGCTGCTCGGCCTCGCGCCGAAGACCGCCAGGCGGGTCAACAAGGATGGAAGCGAAGAGGACGTACCGCTCGGCGACCTGAAAGTCGGCGACGTGCTCCGCGTCCGGCCGGGCGAGAAGATTCCCACGGACGGCGAGGTGGTCGAGGGCCACAGCTCGGTCGATGAATCGATGATCACCGGAGAGCCCGTGCCGGTCGAAAAAGCGGCGCACGACAAGATCACCGGCGCCACCGTCAATGGCACCGGCATGCTGCTCATGCGGGCGACCCGCGTCGGCAAGGACACGATGCTGAGCCAGATCGTCCACATGGTCGCGGAGGCGCAGCGCTCGAGAGCGCCGATCCAAAAGCTTGCCGACCAGGTCTCGGGCTGGTTCGTGCCGGCCGTGGTTCTGATCTCGATCCTCACCTTCGTCGTCTGGGCGCTGGTCGGGCCCGAGCCGCGGCTCAGCCATTCGCTGGTCAATTCCATCGCCGTGCTGATCATCGCGTGCCCCTGCGCGCTGGGACTCGCGACTCCGATGTCGATCATGGTCGGGACCGGCCGCGGCGCTCAGGCCGGCGTGCTGGTCAAGAATGCCGAAGCGCTCGAGCTCATGGAAAAGATCGACACCTTGGTGATCGACAAGACGGGGACTCTCACGCTCGGCAAGCCGAAGCTGGTGGAGGTGAAGCCGGCCCACGCGTTCGACGAGGCTGAAGTGCTGCGGCTCGCCGCGGCGCTGGAGCGCGGAAGCGAGCACCCGCTCGCCGCCGCCATCGTAGAGGGCGCTGCTGAACGCGGCATCGACCTGCCGCCGACCTCGGATTTCTCCTCGCACACGGGCAAGGGGGTGAGCGGCACCGTCGAGGGGCGGAAGGTCGCGCTGGGCAACAAGGTGCTTCTCGGCGAGCTGGACGTCGACCCCTCGAGCATCGAGCCGGATGCCGACCGTTACCGCGCCGACGGGCAGGGCGTGATGTTCGTCGCGATCGACGGGAAGCTCGCCGGCCTCCTGGTCGCCGCCGATCCGATCAAAGACAGCGCGGCCGCTGCGATTCAGACGCTCCGCCGCGACGGCATCCGCCTCGTGATGATGACAGGCGACAATCGCCGGACGGCGGAGGCGGTAGCCCGGAAGGTCGGCGGAATCGACGAGGTGATGGCCGACGTCCTCCCCGAGCAGAAACAGGCCAAGGTGGAGGAGCTGCGCAAGCAGGGCCGCCGCGTCGCCATGGCCGGCGACGGCATCAACGATGCGCCCGCTCTCGCGGCAGCGGATGTCGGGATCGCCATGGGGACCGGCACCGACGTGGCGATGGAGAGCGCGGCAGTCACGCTCGTGAAGGGCGATCTTAACGGCATCGTCCGAGCACGCCGCCTGAGCCGCGCCGTGATGCGCAACATCCGCGAGAACCTCTTCTTCTCATTCGTCTATAATGCGGCGGGAGTGCCGATCGCAGCGGGCGTGCTCTATCCCTCCTTCGGAATCCTGCTCTCACCGATCATCGCCGGCGCGGCCATGTCGCTGAGCTCCGTCTCGGTGATCGCTAACTCGCTTCGATTGAGGGGGGGTCGCCTGTAGGCTAACGTCTGGTTGGTCGAAAATAGACGTTAGCGTGGCGGTTTAGATCAAACCCATTGCTCGCATGCTCGTCCGGCCCTGGGCGCCGACGATCACATGATCGTGCACGGTAATCTTCATGTGCCGCCCTCCCTCGACGAGGTCGCGCGTCAGGCGGATGTCCTGGTTCGAGGGCGTTGGATCGCCGCTCGGGTGGTTGTGGACGATGATCAGCGCGGTCGCTCCGAGCGCGATGGCGCGGGCGATGACCTCGCGGACATGGACCGAGGCCTCGTCGACGGAGCCTTGCCACATCCGCTCATTGGCGATCAGCATGTTCTTTGCGTTCAGGAACAGGATCCGGACCTCCTCCACGCGGGAATGGGCCATGGCCGCGTGGAGATATTCGCCCAGCGCGTCCCAGCTCGAGAGCACAGGGCGGCCCTCGACGCGGGTCTCTAGCAATCGGAGCGCGGTGGCTTCGGCGATCTTGAGCGCGGCAATTGCAGCGTCGCTGACGCCCTCGCGCCGCAAGGTGTCGGCGCTCGCCGACAGGAGAGGGCCGATGCCTCCGAAAACGTCGATCAGCTTTTTGGCAAGCGGCTTGGTGTCGACGCGCGGAATCGTCAGGGCGAGGAGATATTCGACGAGCTCATAATCGTGGAAACCGTCCGGGCCCGCGTCCAGCAGCCGCTGGCGCAGGCGTGAACGGTGGCCGCTCGCGGAAATCGGCTCGTCGATCTTGCTGACACGCCCGTGCATGCCGCTCCTTTACAAGCGGTGGCACCGAGCGTGACCCACTAACCACAGAAGACCGGCGCTTGGAAGCGGTCATGCCGCGGCTGGAACGGTCCCAGCCCGCGCGGGTTAGTAATCGCCGATGCCGGAGAGCGGACAGACGATCGTCGTAAGACGGCGGGGTTGGCGTTGGGTCGCGGGCACCATCACGCTCGGCCTTCTCGTGCTCCTGGTGATCGCGATCGGCGTGGTGTGGGTCGAGCGCCGGCCGATCGCCACGCGCTTCCTCCAGAAGGAATTCGAGCGGCGGGGAGTCACCGCGACCTACCGTCTCGACCGGGTCGGGCTCCGTACCCAGGAAGTGCATGATCTCGTGATCGGCGACCCCAAGCGGCCGGACCTCGTCGCTCGGCACGCCATCATCCAGATGCGCCTCAAGTGGAACGGCAGCTTCGAGGTGTATCGCGTGTTCGCGCGCGGAGTGCGGCTCCGCGGCCGGCTGGTGAACGGGCGGGTGAGCTGGGGGCAGGTGGACAGGCTGCGTCCGCCGCCCAGCAACAAGCCTTTCGCGCTGCCGAATTTCGCGCTCGACATCGCCGACGCCAGCATTTCGCTCGCCACGCCCTTCGGACCGGTCGGCGTTGCGCTGCAGGGCAACGGAATGCTGAGCGGAGGCTTCAAGGGCCGCGCCGCGGTGGCCAGCCCGCGCCTGATACCGGGGCGATGCGAGGCCCTGAACCTCAGGACCAATGTCGCGGTGGCCGTCGTGGCCCGGCGCCCCAACGTCGAAGGCCCGGTGACGCTCGACCGTTTCACCTGCCCGGCGAGCAAGTTCGACGTCACCGCTCCCCGCTTCGACGCGGCGACGAGCTTCAACGAATCCTTCACAAGCGTCGATGGGCGCGGGCGGATGGCGATCCAGCAGCTGGTCGCCGGGGCGAATGCGCTTGCCGCGTTCGGCGGCGAGCTGACCTATAAAGGCTCGCTCGAGCGCGTCGAAGGACAGGTCCGGCTCGCCGCCCAGAAATCGCGGCTGGCGACCATCGGTGCGGACCGGACGCGGCTCAGCGGGGCCTACCACCTGGGAATCCGCGCCGGCACCTTCGCGCTGCTCGGCAATTTCGCCGCGGACAGCGCTACCCTCGACCCCTCCATGACCGCCGGCGTGACCCAACCGCTCCGGGCGGCGGCGGGGACCCCGATCGGCCCCGTCGCGACGGCGATCGGCGGAGCGATCAGCCGCACGACGCGCAACTTCAACATCGCGGGCGGTCTTCGGATCGTGAACTTCCCCGGCGGTGGCGCAGCCCGGGTGACTGACGCGAGCGTGATCGGCCCGAACGGCGCCAGGGCGCGGATCTTCGGAGGCACCGGGGTCACTTATTACTGGCCCGCCTACGCGATTCGGCTCGACAGCGACATATTGATGGGGGGCGGCGGACTTCCGAACGGGCGCGTGAGCCTCCGCCAGGCGCGCCCCGGCGCGCCGCTCAGCGGTGTCGCCGATCTCCAGCCCTATACGGTCGGAGGCACGAGGCTCGCTCTCACCCCGATCCGGTTCGGGCCAGGACCCGGCGGGTCGACCGCGCTCAGCACGATCGCCCAGCTCGATGGCCCGTTCCCCAACGGGCGGGTCCAGGCGCTTCGTCTCCCGATCGAGGGGCGTGTTGGGCATTCCGGAAGCTTCGCCTTCGGCACGGCCTGCGCGGTGGTCAGCTGGAACTATCTCAAGATGAGCGCAGTGCAGCTCGGGCCGACGCGCCTGCCAGTGTGCCCGGTGGGCCCGGCGATGGTCTACAAGGCGCCGGGCGGAGCGGTGCAATATGGCGCGCGGATCAACCGGCCGGTGCTCGCCGGGAGGCTGGGGAGCTCTCCATTCCGCCTCGCCGCGGCGGGTGGCCAGATCGTCGGCCAGCAATTCGGCTTCAGCCAGCTCGCCATGCGCCTCGGGCGCTCCGCCTCGCCGATCGCGTTCGATGCTGCGCGGCTGACGGGGAGCCTCGCCGCGCGCGGGACGGGCGGCAGCTTCACCGGCGCTCGGGCGACCATCGGGACGGTGCCGATCCTGCTCAGCGATGCGGCGGGGAAGTGGAGTTTGAAGGGCAGCGATCTCACGCTGGCCGGAAGCGCCCTGGTGTCGGATCGGGACCCGAACCCGCGCTTCTATCCGCTGCGCAGCGACAATCTGAAGCTCACCGTCGCGGGCGATTACGTCCACGCGACCGGCGCGCTCATGCATTCGGGCACGCTCGTCACGGACGTGTCGATCGAGCATCGGCTGTCGACCGGCGCGGGTCACGCGATCCTGAACGTTCCCGGCCTCACCTTCGGGCCCAACCTCCAGCCGGATGAGCTGACGCGCCTCACCGAAGGGGTGATCGCGCTCGTCAACGGGACGATCGCCGGGCAGGGGCGGATAGACTGGAGCTCCGGCGGCAAGGTCACCTCGACCGGCGATTTCTCGACAGCCAACCTCGATCTCGCGGCGCCGTTCGGCCCGGTCGAGGGAATGAGCGGGACGGTCCATTTCAGCGATCTGCTCGGCCTCGAAACCCCGCCGGGCCAGATCATGCACGTCCGCTCGATCAACCCCGGAATCCTCGTCGAGAACGGGGTCATCCGTTACCAGCTGCTGCCCAACCAGCTGGTGAAGATCGAGCGCGGCGAATGGCCGTTCATGGGCGGCCAGCTCATCCTTCACGAGACGGTGCTGAATTTCGGTCATCCATCGGCCAAGCGGCTCACGTTCGAGGTGGTCGGGCTCGACGCTCATACCTTCGTCCAGTCCTTGGGCTTCAAGGAGTTCGACGCGACCGGCACCTTCGACGGCGTGCTGCCGATGATCTTCGACGAGAATGGTGGACGGATCGTCGGCGGTAGGCTCGACAGCCGTCCCGGCGGCGGGTCGATCGCCTACAATGGCGTCGTCAACAAGGCCAACCTCGGGATGATGGGCAATATCGCCTTCAATGCGCTGAGGGACCTGCGCTTCAAGTCCATGATCCTTCGCCTCGACGGCGATCTCGCCGGGGAATTCACCACCAGGGCAGCGGTTGAGGGCGTCGGCCTCGGCCAAACCGGCACGCAGAAGATCATCCGAAGCCTGCTCAGCAAGATTCCGCTCAAGCTGAACCTGACGATCACCGGCCCGTTCCGCGCCCTGATCGCCACGGCCAAGTCCTTCAACGACCCGCGGCAGGTCATCAAAGACGTCCTCCCGCGGCCGCTCGACGAGATTCCCGGAATCACGACCGAGGTCCGGCGCGTCGAGGAAGAGAAGCAGCAGACCCAGACGCCCGTGACCGAAAAAGTGAATACCGCCCCGCCACCCAGTACGAAGTGAGAGCTGATATGATGAAGCCGATGATTGCACGCCCGGGACTGCTCGCCGCAGCGCTCCTTTCAGCGCCGCTGTCGAGCTGCATTTCGCTGAAGGCCCCGGAGAAGCCGATCGAGATCAACCTCAACGTCACCATCCGCCAGGAGGTGCTGGTGCGGCTCCAGCGCGACGTCGAGCAGCTGATCAATCAGAACCCGCAGGCCTTCCCGCAGAAGAAGCCATGAGACGGCTCGTCCTTCTCGGCGCGGCGCTGCTCGCCGCGGGTCCGGCGCTGGGGCAGACCCCGGCCGTCGACGCGGCGCGCGCCTCCGGCATCGTCGGCGAGCGCTACGACGGTTACATGGGCTTTGCGGCTCCCGGGGCGGCGGCCGTGCGCAGCCAGGTGGCGACCATCAACATCCGCCGGCGCGCCCTCTACAGCAACCTCGCCGCAAGCCGCGGCGTCAGCCCGCAGGACGTCGGAGTGACCGCCGGCTGCCAGCTCCTCGCCCGAGTGGGCGTCGGCGAAGCCTATATGTGGGCCGACGGAATCTGGAGGCGCAGGGCGCCGGGGCAGCGGGCCCCGGTTCCGGATTATTGCCGCTAATCCGCGCGGTTGACTTCACCATACCCCCTTCATAAAGGGTCCGCGCCTTGGCGGTGTCGCTTTCCGCCATGTTCCTCGTCCCTGGCTGACCCTGATCTTCCGAAAGGGGCGACGCACAGGGGAGACGCATGGCAGAGGACGAGACCGACGAGGTTCCGAAGCTTCCACCAGACGCGCGGCTCGAATCGCTCGATGAGCGGCTCGAGCGCTTGCAGCAGGCGGAGGCGAAGCGGACCCACAGGAGAGAGCCCGATTCCAGTTATCGGGTAGGCCAGCTGGTCTTGAGCCACTTGGTCGGCGCTCCCGCGGGAGGTTTCATCATCGGCTTCGTGCTCGACAAATGGCTCGGCACGAAACCGTGGCTGATGTTGGTGATGCTGTTCCTCGGTTTCGCGGTCGGCATCTGGAACGTCATGCGGATTTCAGGCAGCCCGCCGGCGTCACCGCCGGACGGACAGGGATAAGGGAAGAAGAGTGGCGGCCGGCGGCAAGATCGACCCCATGCACCAGTTCGTGATCGAGCCGATCTTCGGCTCGTTTCAGCGCGGCAATCCGTTCGTCTTCACGAACAGCGCGCTGTGGATGCTCATCGTGCTGGGCTGCATCTGGGCCTTCATGTTCATGGGGATGAAGCGCGAGCTGGTCCCCGGACGCTGGCAGGTCGCGGTCGAAGGTCTGGTCGGGTTCGTCAACGACATGGTCCACGCCAGCATAGGCCCGGAGGGAAAGAAGTACCTCCCGTGGGTGTTCACCGCCTTCATCTTCCTGCTGTTCGCCAACCTGATGGGCAACATGCCCTTCGGCATCTACTCGAAGGCGCATCCGTTCACCGTCACCAGCCAGTTCACGATCACCGGTGTCATGTCGCTGATCACCTTCGCCATCGTGCTCGGCGTCGGCTTCTGGAAGCACGGTCTCCATTTCTTCTCGTTGTTCGTTCCGCCCGGCGTGCCGCTCGTCGGCAAGATCCTGCTCTTCCCGATCGAGTTCGTCTCCTTCGCGGTTCGGCCGTTCAGCCTCGGTCTTCGTCCGTTCATCGCCATGTTCGCGGGCCACATCCTGCTCGACATCTTCGGCAATTTCGTCGTCCAGGGCCTCAACGCGGGCGGCGGCGGGATCCTAATCTCGATCCTCTGCTTCCTGTTCGTGACCTTCATCAGCGCGCTCGAGCTGCTGGTGGCCGCGATCCAGGCCTATGTCTTCGCAATCCTGACGTCGCTGTACATCAACGACGCCGTCCACCTTCACTAAGTCATTTTTACACAAGGAGTTTGAAATGGATCTCGCTTCCGCCAAGGTCATCGGCGCCGGTCTCGCAGCAATCGGCGTGGGCGCCGCAGCAGCAGGCGTCGGCTACGTGTTCGGCTCGTTCCTCCAGAGCGCGCTCCGCAACCCGGCGGCCGCCGACGGCCAGCAGGGCCGCCTGTTCATCGGCTTCGCGGCCGCCGAGCTTCTCGGCCTGATGGCCTTCGCGATCGCGATGATCATCCTTTACGCGATCTAAGGACGCACGCTCCTAGATGCCTCAACTCTCCCAACTCGGTGAAGTCCTCGCTTCGCAGCTGTTCTGGCTGGCGATCACGCTGGGCTTCATCTTCTTCGTGATCGCGCGCGGGATGGTCCCCAAGATCCAGGGGACGGTCGAGGCGCGCGACGCGAAGATCGCGTCCGACCTGGAGGCGGCCCAGGCGGCCCGCTCGGCCGCCGAAGCGACGGAAGAAGCCTGGCGCGAGCGAATGGACGCTGCTCGGGCCGAGGCGGCAAGGCTCGCCCAGGAGGCGAAGCAGGCCGCCGCTCGCGATACTGAGGCGAAAGCCAGGAAGGCAGCCGACAAGCTCAACGCCAAGGTCGAAGCCGCCGAGGGCAAGATCCGCGACGCGGTCGAGTCCGCGCGTTCGGAGATCGAGGCAGTCGCGGCCGAGGCTACGCAGGAAATGATCCAGCGCCTGACGGGCATCAAAGTCGACAGACAAGAAGCCGCCGAGGCGGTGAAGGCGGAACTGAATGTCTGAAGCCCAGACCAGCGCGACCGTCGCTCATACCGAAGCGCCTGCCGAAGCCGAGCCGACCTTTCTGGGGCTCAATGCCGGCGGCTGGGTCGCGCTCGCGATGCTGGTCGTCTTCGCGATCCTCATCATCAAGAAGGTGCCGCGCGCGATCGGCCAGGCGCTCGACGACAAGATCACGATGATCCGCGATCAGCTCGCCGAGGCCGAAGCGCTGCGCAACGAGGCCGAGGCGCTGAAGGCCGAGTATGAGAAGAAGGCGAAATCGGTCGACAAGGACCGCGCAGCGCTGATCGAGCGCGCGAAGCACGAGGCCGAGGAGATCGTCGCCAAGGCCAAGGCCGATGCCGAGGCGCTGATCGCCCGCCGCACGCGGATGGCCGAGGACAAGATCGCCGCCGAGGAGCGCGCCGCCGTCGATCAGTTGCGTTCAGCGGCCGCGGACGCTGCCGCCAAGGCCGCGGCGCGCCTGATCTCCGAGCGTCACGACGCCAATTCGGACGCCCAGCTCGTCGATCAGGCGATCAAGGAGATCGCGCGCTAATCATCCACCCCTGTACTTGCAGGGGAGGGGGACCGCCGAAAGCGGTGGAGGGGCCTTCTTCGCCGCACAAGACCCCTCCACCAGCTGGTCCCCCTCCCCGAGAAATCTCGGGGAGGATGACGGTTACTGCTGGTGCTGGCCTCCGGGCTGGGCCACGCCCTCCAGAGCCTGCTCTGCCGTGTCGGTAGCACCCTCGCGCGCAAGGTCGCCGAGGCTGACGATTCCGCACAGCTTCTGCTGCTCGTCGATCACGGGCAGACGGCGGACCTGGGCCTCGCTCATCTTGCTGGCCACCTCATCGCAATCGTCGTCGATCCGGGCGCAGACGATGTCATTGGTCATCAGCTCGCGCACCGGAGTGTCCGGGCCGTGGCCCTTGGCCACGCCGCGAACCGCGATATCGCGATCGGTGATCATTCCGATCAGCCGCTCGCCCTCGGTGACCGGGATCGAGCCGGCGTCGGCGTTCAACATGAACGACGCGGCCTGCTGCGCCGATTGATCCGGACGGATCGTCTGGACGTCGCGCGTCATCACTTCGCTGACTTTCATGGAATTCCTCCTCCTGTCGGGAAACTCACCCATGAAAACGAACGGACGCCCAAGCCGTTGCGGTTGTTACGGAACGTTTTCCGTCAAAAGGTCGTAGGTCGCGACCAGTTCGTCACGCTGGTTGAATATCTCGACCGCCCAGCGGACCACGCCGGTTTCCTCGCTCTTCAGGGACTTCGACCGCACCGTCAGCTCCACCCGCATCGAGTCGCCGGGGTAGAGCGGGGTCAGAAAGCGCAGATTCTCCAATCCTGTGTTGGCAAGCACCGGGCCCGGATCGGGGTCCACAAAGAGGCCCGCAGCGAAGCTCAGGATCAAATAGCCGTGCGCGACCCGGCCTTCGAAGATCGGCGAAGCCTTGGCGGCTTCTTCGTCCATGTGAGCGTAGAATTTGTCGCCGGTGAACTCGGCGAAATGCTCGATGTCCTCCAGCGTCACCGTCCGGCTACCGGTCTTCCAGGTGTCGCCAATGGTCAGCTCGCTCATCTTTCGGCGAAACGGGTGGACGGCGATGACGTGCTTGGGCGCGCCAGGGACATATTGCTCGGTGATCGCCGCGATCATTGCGGGCGACGACTGGAGCGCGGTGCGCTGCATGTAGTGCTTGACGCCCCGGACGCCGCCCATCTCTTCGCTCCCGCCGGCGCGGCCGGGGCCGCCGTGGACCAGCACCGGAAGGGGTGAGCCGTGGCCGGTCGATTCCGCGGCATTGGTGCGGTCGATGACCAGCATCCGGCC
>DASVXR010000093.1:0-2479 GCA_036392595.1 Sphingomicrobium sp. | reverse complement strand
GCTGACTCCCGTCGGCGGCTATCTCCCGGTGCCGGAGGGGCCGGGGCTCGGCCTGGACATCGACGAGCCTGCGGTGCGGGAGGCGGACAAGGACCGCCACCGGTGGCGCAACCCCATTTTCCGGACGGCCGACGGCTCTTTTGCCGAATGGTAGCCTAGTGGCACTTGAAACGGTCGAATGGCTCGAGGCAGTTGTTGCAGCGCCACTGGGCCTTGCACGGGGTCGAGCCGAAGCGGCTGACCTCGACCGTATCCGTCGAACCGCAGCGTGGGCAGGCGGCCTTCGCTGACGGAGTGGGCGGGGCGATTCCGTAGGCTTTCAGGCGTTCGCGGCCCCGGTCGCTGATCCAGTCCGTGGTCCAGGGCGGGAAGAGCTGGCGCTCGATATAGACGTCGCCGTAGCCGTTCTGGTCGAGCGCTTCGCGGATCAGCTGCTCGATCGCGAGGGTCGCCGGGCAGCCGGTGTAGGTCGGAGTGATCCTGACCCGAGGCGGATTGTCTTCGATCCCGCGGACGATTCCGAGGTCGAGGATCGACAGCACCGGAATTTCCGGGTCGGGCACGGTGTCGAGAAGCGCCATCAGCGCCGATTTGTCGATCGCTGCCGCCGCGCTCCCCATGGCCGGCTTTTACACCCGTTCGAGAGCTAGCGCGATTCCCTGGCCGACACCGATACACATGGTGGCGAGGGCGAGCTTGCCGCCGCTGCGCTGCAGCTCCTCCGTCGCGGTGAGTGCGAGCCGGGCGCCGGACATGCCGAGCGGATGGCCGAGCGCGATCGCGCCGCCGTTGGGGTTCACTCGGCGATCGTCGTCGGCGACACCCAGCTGGCGAAGGACGGCGAGGCCCTGCGCGGCGAAGGCCTCGTTCAATTCGATCACGTCGAAGTCGCCGATCTTGAGGCCGAGGCGCTTCATCAGCTTCTCGCTCGCAGGTGCGGGGCCGATGCCCATGATGCGCGGCGGGACTCCGGCGACCGCGGCCCCGAGAACCCGCGCCTTGGGAGTAAGGCCGTTGCGCTTCGCCGCTTCTTCGGACGCGATGATGATCGCCGCCGCGCCGTCGTTCACGCCTGAGGCGTTGCCCGCCGTCACGGTTCCATCGGGACGGACGATCGGCTTCAGCTTGGCGAGCGCTTCCATGCTGGTCGCCCGCGGATGCTCGTCTTTGTCGACGACGACCGGGTCGCCTTTCCGCTGCGGGATCTCGACGGGAACGATCTCGGCGGCGAGGCGGCCGTTCGACTGCGCCTTCGCCGCTTTCTCCTGGCTCCGCAGCGCAAACGCATCCTGGTCCTCGCGGCTGACCTGATACTCCTGGGCGACATTCTCACCGGTGCTCGGCATTGTGTCGTCGCCATACTGGGCCTTCATCTTCGGATTCACGAAGCGCCAGCCGATGGTGGTGTCGTACATCTCGGCATTGCGGTCGAAGGCGGAGGTGGCCTTGGCCATGACGAAGGGCGCGCGGCTCATGCTCTCCGAGCCGCCGGCGATGATCAGGTCGGACTCGCCGCCGCGGATCGCTCGCGCCGCCATGGCAACCGCGTCGAGGCCGGAGCCGCACAGGCGATTGAGGGTCACTCCGCCCGAGCTGTCCGGAAGGCCTGCGAGCAGCCCGGCCATGCGCGCGAGGTTGCGGTTGTCCTCGCCCGCCTGGTTGGCGCAGCCGAGGATCACGTCGTCGAGCTCCGACCAGTCGACGTCGGGATTGCGGTCGATCAGCGCCTTGATCGGGATCGCGGCGAGATCGTCGGCGCGGACGCTGCTGAGCGCTCCGGCATAGCGTCCGATCGGCGTGCGGACGTAGTCGCAGATGTAAGCTTCGGTCATATTATCCTTGTCTCACTGGCGGGGGCCCCTCCACCAGCTTCGCTGGTCCCCCCCCCCGTTCCGGGGAGGATTAGAGGACGCCGCGGCGCATTTGGTCGAGTTCGATGCTCTCGAACAGCGCCTTGAAATTGCCCTCGCCGAAGCCCTCGTTGCCCTTGCGCTGAATGATCTCGAAGAAGATCGGGCCGATCACATTCTGGGTGAAGATCTGCAGCAGCAGGCCCTGCCCCTCGGTCGGCGCGCCGTCCATCAGGATTCGGCGCTTCTCCAGCTCGGCGATATTCTCGTTGTGGCCCTGGATGCGCTCGGGGAGCAGCTCGTAATAAGTGTCGGGGGTGTCCTGGAACGGAATGCCGCGCGCCTTGATGATGTCGACCGCCGCGTAAATGTCCGAGGTGCCGAGCGCGATGTGCTGGATGCCTTCGCCTTTATATTCACGCAGGAATTCCTCGATCTGGCTCTTGTCGTCCTGGCTCTCGTTGAGCGGGATGCGGATCTTGCCGCACGGCGAGGTCATGGCCTTGGAGAAGAGGCCGGTCTGCTTCCCCTCAATATCGAAGTAGCGGATCTCGCGGAAGTTGAAGAGCCGCTCGTAGAAGTCCGCCCAGACGCTCATCCGGCCGCGGTTCACGTTGTGGGTGAGGTGG
>DASVXR010000092.1:0-1769 GCA_036392595.1 Sphingomicrobium sp. | reverse complement strand
CCCTCGACGATGACTTGCCAGCCTTCGTGTGGCGTTGGGCTCACGCCATCGAAGACGCGCGCGGGGCGCAGCAGGAAGGTGTCCGCCAGCGCGGGCGTGGCGAGCAGGATAGCGATGAGGAACAGGAGCAGGCGGCGCATGGGCGTGAGCCTACAGCGGCTGCGCCAAGATTTGCAAAGCCGCAGAAGACGAAGGATGAAGAGCGGCTGACCTCGCGCAATTGAAGGTTAATCGGGCGGGACTCAAATCATCGCCTACGGAAAGCCGATCTGGACAATAAGACATGCCCCTGCTGCCCGCTTTGCTCCTCGCGCTCGCCGCGCCACAGCCGCCCGTCGATCAGAATCCGATCGACGTTCTTGGCAACAGGCGATTTTACGGGCGGCCGTTCATCAGCCCGATGGGCGAGCCGTTCCGGCAAAGAGTGCCCCATGACGAACCGCTCGCGGACTGGTTCCAAACGGCGGACCTGAACCATGACGGATATCTGACCGTCGAGGAGATGGTCGCGGATGGGGATCGTTTTTTTGCGGTACTCGACGCCAATGGCGACGGACGGATCGACCCCGAGGAAATCGATTATTACGAGCGGGTGATCGCTCCGGAAGTCCAGGGCGAGCCGTTCGGATTGAGCGGAAACCTGGCGCCCAGCGCCGATGACTCCGCACTGCCGGATAATTCACAAAAATATGCGACAAGAATCGGTCGAGGCGGAGGTCACGTGCACAGGTCGGATGGCGCGGGCCGCTATTCGTTGCTGAATACTCCGGAGCCGGTCACCAGCGCCGACACTGATTTTAGCGGAAGCGTCACGTTGCAGGAGTTCCGCGCGGCGGCGAGGCGACGGTTCAACCTTCTCGATCAATCGCAAACGAGACGCCTCTCGCTTTCACAGCTGAAGCGGTAACGAGAGTCGAGGACGGGCAGGATATCAAAAGGGCGGCTGGGAAGTCCCAACCGCCCCTTCGTATACGACGTTCGGTAGGCGGGTTAGCGCTTCGAGAACTGGAACGAACGCCGTGCCTTGGCGCGGCCGTACTTCTTGCGCTCGACGGCGCGCGGGTCGCGGGTGAGGAAGCCGGCTTGCTTCACCACCGTGCGAAGGCCCGGCTCGTAGCGGGTGAGGGCCTGGGCGATGCCGTGCTTGACCGCTCCAGCCTGCCCCGAGAGGCCGCCGCCCTTGACCGTGACGTCCACGTCATACTGGCCGCGGCGGTCGGCGACGTCGAACGGCTGGTTGATCACCAGTCGAAGCGTCGGGCGGGCGAAGTAGATTTCCTGCTCGCGGCCGTTGACGGTGATCCGTCCGGAGCCCGGCTTCAGCCAGACGCGCGCAACGGCGTCCTTGCGGCGGCCGGTCGCATAGGCGCGGCCGTACTTGTCGAGCTGCTGCTCGCGGAGCGGAGCGGCTTCCGCGGGGGGAGGAGCCGGCGGAGCTTCCGCGGCCGGAGCCTGGGCGTCGGTCTCGGCCGCCGGAGCCTCGGTGGGTTCCTTGGTCAGTTCGGCGAGATCGGAAAGGGACTTCTTGTCGGCCATTATGCGCCCACCTTGTTCTTGCGGTTCATCGACGCGACGTCGAGGACTTGGGGGTTCTGGCCACCGTGCGGATGCTCGGTGCCGTTGTAGAGGTGCAGAGCCCGCATCTGCTGACGCCCGAGGGGCCCGCGCGGAATCATGCGCTCAACGGCCTTTTCGAGGACTCGCTCGGGGAAACGGCCCTCGAGCACCTTGCCCGCCGTGATCTCCTTCAAGCCGCCCGGAAAGCCGGT
>DASVXR010000091.1:0-6407 GCA_036392595.1 Sphingomicrobium sp. | reverse complement strand
GTCCGCGAGCGAGATTATCCGAGGCGCCGACGCGGCTGAACAGCCGGTCGACGATGCCGAGCCTTGTATTCGACGCGGGGACGAAGCTTCCGGACTGAGCGAGCACCGCGATCAGCGCGGCCTGGCGGAGAAAGGTCGACTTGCCGCCCATGTTCGGACCAGTGATCAGCCAAAGCCGGTCGGCAAGTCCCATCGACAGGTCGTTGGCGACGAAGCGCTCACCGGCATCGCGAAGGGCGGATTCGACCACCGGGTGGCGACCAGCCTCGATGTCGAAGCACGTTTCGTCGGTGAAATGCGGCCTCGCCCAGCCGCCTTCAACGGCGCGGTGCGCGTGGCTCGCGGCGACATCGATGCGCGCGATCGCTTCGGCCGTGGCGGTGATCTTCGCCGCTGAGGCAAGCGCGAGCTGTGTCAGCTCCTCGGCATGAGCCGCCTCTGCCGCGAGCGCATGCGCGCCAGCTTCGATGACGCGGCTCGCCTCCTCGTGCAGCTCGGGCGAATTGAAGCGGACAACTCCGGCGAGGGTCTGGCGGTGCGTGAAGCCGCTGTCGGCTTGCATCAGCCGGTCGGAATGCTTGGCCGAAACCTCGACATGATAGCCAAGCACCGCATTGTGCCGGATCTTCAGCGAGCCGATTCCGGTCGAATCGCGGTAGCGGCTTTCGAGCGCGGCGATGGCGCGCCGGCCGTTCGACGCCGCGTCGCGGAGCTCATCGAGCTGCCGATCATATCCCTCCGCGATGTAGCCGCCCTTCGACGCCTCGATCGGAGGAGACTCGACGAGGGCGCGCGAAAGCCTGTCGCCCAGCGCCTCATGCCCGCCGAGACGCGGAAGCATATTGTCGAGCAGGGGCGGCCGCTCGGATTCACTTTCGAGCTCGCGCTTCAGCGCATCCGCGGCACAGAGTCCGTCGCGGAGCAGCGCAAGGTCGCGGGGAGAACCCCGGCCGGCGGCGAGGCGAGCCAAGGCCCGCGCGAAGTCCGGCATGGCTTTCAGCGCGCCGCGGACCCGCTCCCGCCGGATCGCGTCCTCGTGGAGCCATGCAACCAGTGACAGGCGGTGCTCGATCGAGGGCCGCTCCGTGAGCGGCGCGGAAATGTCTTCGTTCAGCAGCCGGCGCCCCGCGGCGGTCTGGCAGCGGTCGATCTCGCCAAGCAGGCTTCCGGCAAGGCTGCCTGAAACGGACCGGGTCAGCTCAAGGCTGTCGCGGCTCGCCGCGTCGATGGCCATGTGGCTCGACCGTGCGACGCGCCTCGGTGGATCGAGCAGTGTCCCCGCGCTTTTCTGGGTCGCATCGAGGTATGCCAGGAGGCCGCCCGCCGCGACCAGCTCCGCTCGCGAGGGCGCTCCAAGACCGTCGAGCGTCGCGAGGCCGAAGCGGCTCTTGAGCGCGCGCTCCCCCGCCAGGCTGTCGAACCCGCCCTTGCCGGCGGTCGTGCGAATGCCCGGAACCGACCCGTCCGCGATCGTCTCGGCGGGCGACAGCCGCGCGAGCTCGGCGGCGAGCTCACCCGTCCCGCAGGCGATCAGCTCGAAGCGGCCGGTCGAAATATCCGCCGCCGCGATCGCCCAATCCTCGCCGGCGCGGCCGACTGCCGCCAGCCAGTTCGCCGCCGAAGAGTCGAGCAAGGTCTCTTCCGTCAGCGTTCCGGGAGTGACGAGCCGGACGATCGCCCGCTCGACGAGCGCCTTGGAGCCGCGCGCCTTCCGAGCCTCGGCGGGACTCTCGGTCTGCTCGGCGATGGCGACGCGATGCCCGGCCTTGATCAGCCGTGCGAGGTAGGATTCCGCCGAGTGCGCCGGAACTCCGCACATCGGGACCGGCTCGCCCGAATCCTCGCCGCGCTTCGTCAGCGCGATGTCGAGGCAGGCCGACGCGACCTTCGCATCCTCGAAGAATAGCTCGAAGAAATCGCCCATCCGGTAGAAGAGCAACGCGTCGCCGGCCTCTTCCTTGAGGCGGCGATACTGGGTCATCATCGGGGTCGGAGCGTCGGCTCGAGCCATGGCGGAACCGTAGCCCCTTCACCCGCCTTGCTGAACCTGATTCCGCGCCCAACAGCACGGCGCTGTGGAAAAGTAGGCGCACTCTCCGCTAAGGCGCGCGACCATGTCGGAAAGCAACGTCAAATATACCGAGGCGGAGGCACTCGATTTCCATGCGCGCGGGCGGCCGGGGAAGATCGAGATCATCGCGACCAAGCCCATGGCGACGCAGCGCGACCTTGCGCTCGCTTACTCGCCCGGAGTCGCCGTTCCCGTGCGCGCCATCGCCGACGATCCGGGCTGCGCCTACGACTTCACCGCGAAGGGCAATCTCGTCGCCGTCATCTCCAACGGCACCGCGATCCTCGGCCTCGGCAATCTCGGAAGCCTCGCCGCCAAGCCGGTGATGGAAGGCAAGGCGGTGCTCTTCAAGCGCTTCGCCGACGTGGATTCGATCGACATCGAAGTGAAGACCGACGACGCGCAACGCTTCATCGACGCGGTCGAGCTCCTCGAACCGAGCTTCGGCGGAATCAACCTCGAGGACATCGCCGCTCCCGACTGCTTCGTCATCGAGCAGGCGCTTCGCGAGCGGATGAACATCCCGGTCTTCCACGACGACCAGCACGGCACCGCGATCATAACCGCGGCGGGGCTCATCAACGCATGCCTGCTCACCGGCCGTGAGTTGGGGCAGATCCAGGTGGTGGTGAACGGGGCAGGCGCGGCGGCGATCGCCTGCACCGAGCTCATCAAGGCGATGGGCGTCAAGGGCGATCACGTGATCATGTGCGACCGCAAGGGCGTGATCCACAAGGGCCGAACCGACCTCGACCAGTGGAAGTCGGCGCATGCCGTCGTAACCGACAGGCGCACGCTCGCCGAGGCGCTGGAGGGCGCGGACGTGTTCCTCGGCCTCTCCGCGGCCAATGTGGTTTCGCCCGAGATGGTGAAGAGCATGGCCGAGCAGCCCATCATCTTCGCCATGGCCAATCCCGACCCGGAGATCACGCCGCCGCTGGCGCGCGAGGCCCGCCCGGACGCGATCATCGCCACCGGCCGGTCGGACTATCCGAACCAGGTCAACAATGTGCTCGGCTTCCCCTTCATTTTCCGTGGAGCGCTCGACGTGCGCGCGACCGCGATCAACGAGGAGATGAAGATCGCCGCGGCCGAAGCGCTCGCCGAGCTGGCGCGCGAGCCGGTCCCGGAGGAGGTCGCCGCGGCCTATGGCGGGCGGACGCAGAGCTTCGGGCGCGACTATATCATCCCCGCGCCTTTCGACCCGCGGCTGATGGAGGTCGTCGCCTCCGCCGTCGCCGAGGCCGCCGGCCGGACCGGGGTCGCGCAGAAGCCGATCACCGACATGGAAGCCTACCGGCAGGAGCTTCGCGGCCGCCTCAACCCGACCGTTTCCGTCATGAGCCTGGCCTACGAATCCGCGCGCAAGAACCCCAAGCGCGTGCTGTTCGCCGAGGGCGAGGAACCCAACGTGCTTCGCGCCGCGATCGCCTTCAAGGAGGCGGGATACGGGACGCCGGTCCTCGTCGGGCGCGAGGAGGTCCACGACCTGTTGAGGGAGTTGGGCGTCGACGATCCGAAGGAATATCAGGTCCTGAACAGCCGCAACTCGCCGCTGGTCGGGCGAGCGGTCGAATATATCTACGACAAGCACCAGCGGCACGGGCTGCTTCGCCGCGAGATCGAGCGGATGGTGAACCAGGACCGCAACTATTTCGCCGCCGCCATGCTGGCGCTGGGCGAAGCGGACGCGATGATCACCGGCACCACCCGGCCCTTCAGCCAGTCGCTTCGACAGGTGCGAACGATCATCGACGACGAGCCGGAGGCGACTCCGTTCGGCATCAACGTCGTCGTCAGCCGCAGCCACACTGTCCTCATCGCGGATACGGCGGTGACCGAGCGGCCGACCGCCGAGCAGTTCGCCGCTATCGCCATGCGATCCTCGGCCTTCGCCCGCCGCATGGGGCTCGAGCCGCGCGTCGCGTTCATCAGCTACACAACCTTCGGCAATCCGCCCGGAATGCACATCGGCGAGCTTCGCGGAGCGGTCGAGCTGCTCGACAGCTTCAAGACCGATTTCGAATATGAAGGCGAAATGTCGCCCGATGTCGCGCTCAACTTCGAGATGCAGCAGCGCTTCTATCCATTCACCCGCCTTTCGGGTCCCGCCAACGTGCTCATCATGCCGGGCCTCCAGTCGGCGAGTCTTTCGACCAAGCTGCTTCGCGCGGTCGGCGGCGAGAGCGTGCTCGGCCCCTACATCCTCGGCCTCGAGCTTCCGGTGCAGATCGCACCGATGACCGCGAGCGCCTCGGACCTCGTGATGCTCGCGGTCCTCGCCGGAGGCGACGCGCACGCGCGCCAGCAGCGCCAGAAAGCGAAGATTTGATTTCCCCTCCCCTTCAGGGGAGGGGCAGGGGTGGGGAACGCAGTGCCGCAAGATTCTCATCTGCTCATTCGCGCAAACAAGTTGCGCAAGCGCCTCACGCCGTTCGAAGCGAAGCTCTGGGGGCGCCTGAGCCGATCACAGCTGAATGGCTACAAGTTCCGGCGTCAGCACGTCATCGGCAACTGCATTGCTGATTTCTTCTGCCCTCAGAAGGGCGTCATCGTCGAAGTGGATGGCGACACACATGATGCAAGCCGTGATGCCGTCAGGGATGAAATCAACGAGCATCGTGGATACGCCACCATCCGTTTCACCAACGAGGAAGTCAGCAAGAACATTGACGGAGTTCTCGAGCGATTGATCTCAACCCTCGATGCGCTGCCCGATCGCTGGCCCCACCCCAACCCCTCCCCTGAAGGGGAGGGGAAGCCTTAAATCCGCTCCACGCTCGAGATCGGGTCTGCCTCGCGCAGCGCGGCGATGATGGAATGAAGGTGCGCGAGGTCGTGGACCTCGATGTCGAGATGGAAGGTCTGGAAGCTTCCGTCGCGGTGGACCAGCTGAAGGTTGATGATGTTGGCGTGCTTCTGGCCAAGGATTCCGGACATCGTCCCGAGCGCTCCCGGAATGTCGCGGAGGATCACCGCGAGCCGCGCGGCGCCTCCGTCCGAGCCTTCGCCCCAGGCGAGGTCGAGCCAGTCGGCATCCACCCCGCTCGCCAGAGTGTCGCAGCCGATGACATGGACCTCGATCTCCTCGTCCTCGCGCCTCAGGCCGACGATGCGGTCGCCGGGAATCGGGTGGCAGCATTGGGCGAGATGATAAGCGACTCCCGGCGTAAGCCCCTTGATCGAGATCGCCTTCTTCTGGCCGATCGGCCGCGGGGCGACGTCGCCGCCCGCTGATCCCGGCATCAGCGCTTCCATCAGCGCCTCGTCGCTCACGCGCTTGCGAGCGATGGCGATCATCAGCTCGTCCTCATTCTCGATCTTGAGCTTCTTGAGCGCCCGCTTCTGCGCGTCCTTGTCCAGCTCAGCGGGAAGCCGCGCGACGATCTCGTCATAGATCTTGCGCCCGAGTTCGATCGTCTCCTCGCGCTCCTTGTGCCGGACGAAGCGGCGGACGCCCGCGCGCGCCTTGCCGGTCGCGACGAACCGCAGCCAGCTCGGCTGCGGATGCTGCGCCTCGGAGGCGAGGATTTCGACCTGGTCGCCATTCTCCAGCATCGTGCGAAGCGGCACGACCCGGCCGTTGACCTTCGCGCCGACCGTGCGGTCGCCGAGGTCGGTGTGAACCGCATATGCGAAGTCGACCGGGGTCGCGCCCTTGGGCAGCTGGATCAGCTCGCCCTTCGGAGTGAAGGCGAAGATCCGGTCCTGGTACATCGCCATCCGCGTGTGCTCGAGCAGCTCCTCGGCGGTCTCGGCATGGTCGAGGATCTCGACCAGGTCATCGACCCAGGGAACGTGGATGTCGGCGCCCGGCTTGCCTTCCTTATAGGCCCAGTGCGCCGCGAGCCCGCGCTCCGCCTGCTCGTGCATCTCGCGGTCGCGGATCTGGATCTCGATCCGCATCTTCGAGTCATGGATGACGGAGGTGTGCAGCGACCGGTAGCCGTTGCGCTTCGGCGTCGAGATATAGTCCTTGAATCGGCCCGGAACCATCGGCCAGCGCCGGTGGATCAGTCCGAGCGCGCGATAGGCTTCGCCGACGTCCTTGACGATGATCCGGAAGGCCATGACGTCGGACAGCTGCTCGAAGCTGATGTGCCGCTCGGCCATCTTCTTCCAGATGGAATAAGGATGCTTCTGGCGGCCGATGACCTCGGCTTCGAGGCCATTGTCAGCGAGATAGAGCTGCAGCCCGAGGCCGATTCGGTTGACGAGGTCGCCGCCCTGCTCGCTCAGCTGGTCGAGGCGGCGGGTGATCGAGGCGAAGGCGTCGGGTTCCAGCTCGCGGAACGCCAGCGTCTGCATCTCGGTCATCATCTCGTACATGCCGATG
>DASVXR010000090.1:0-11322 GCA_036392595.1 Sphingomicrobium sp. | reverse complement strand
GTTCCTCCAGCCGCGGCTCCGCCGCCGTACCGACTGGCCGGACGAGCATGACCGACCGGAGATATTGAAAGCGGCCTGAGCGACCTGCGCCCGGTTTTCGAGGTCAGGCGTCGGCGAGAAGCGATTTTGCGGCGACGATCGTGCGCAGCTCGCCGCTCGCGTAAGGCTTGCGAAGCGAGCGGGCGCCTTTCGGCATCTCCGAAGGCGTCAGCTCCTTGCCCGCCGCCGTTACGACGAGCTGCACGTCCGGCCGTTGTCTCGCAACCCGATGGGCAAGCTCGAGGCCGCCCCTCTCGCCCTGAAGCTCGGCGTCGGTGACCAGGACTTCGATCTCGGGATGCTGCTCGAGCACTTCGGCAGCGTCGGCCGGGTCATAGGCATGGAAAGTGTCGAAGCCCGATTCGCGCAGGATGTCAGAAGCGACCATTCCCACAAACGGCTGATCTTCAACGATTAAAGCGGCAGGCCGGCTGGAAGGCATGGACCATTACCTATGTTAGGAGGCTGCAGTTGCTTGTCCGGTGAGCATCTTGTCAACGGGCGGCGGGCTTGGCCGAGCGTGCCTTTGCGGGACTCGCCGTGGATTTGCGGCTCTTGGACGCGGCTCCGGTTTTTTTCTTGGCGGGCTTGGACTTGCGCGGCTTGGCACCATTTTCTCCGGCGAGCGCTTCAAGGCTCTTGCGGCCCACATCGAGCGCGAGTTGCCAGAGCGCATTGCCGCTTTTCGCGCCGCGACTAGCGAGCTCCTCCAGCTCGTCGCCGGCGCTGGCCGCGAGCTGCTGAGCCTTCCTGGAGTCCCTCAAGGCCGAGGCCGCTCCGATCAGAGTCGCGGCGACGACGTCCGCAACCAGCGGGTTTCGTGAAATGTCCTGAAGCCGCTTCGCCACCTTCGGCGACAAGATTCCCGCCGACTGACCCTTCGGCTGCTTCTTGTTCTTCTTTTTCTTCTTGCCCTTCGTCACTGCTGCCCCCTCGCGACTCCGGAACCGGTCCAGCTCAAGTATCATTTTTCGTCACATCTTTGTAACAAGGCTCTGTTTCAGTTCTGCGACATGCAGTGGGCAAGCTCGACCGCATCCCTCCCCGCTCAACGAAGCTGATGGACAGCGTCACGGAGGTGAGCGCGGTCGCGGCAGGCGCCGAGGCGCCGCAGGCCGAACCCCGCTATTTCAACCGGGAGCTCAGCTGGCTGGCGTTCAACCGCCGGGTGCTGGAGGAGGCGAGCAACGCCGGCCATCCGCTGCTCGAGCGGCTGCGCTTCCTGTCTATTTCGGCGAACAACCTCGACGAATTCTTCATGGTCCGGGTCGCCGGCCTCAAGGCGCATCAGGCGCTGGGCGTTGAAGAGATTTCGCCCGACGGAATGACGGTGGGGCAGCAGCTGACCGCGATTACCGCCGAGGCGGACCGGCTGGTCACCAGCCAGCATGAAGTCTGGGCCGGCCTGCAGGCAGAGCTCGACGGCGCGGGAATGGACGTGATCGATCTCGACGAGCCGCTCGAGTCTGAAGCCGACGCCTGGCTCGACCAGCATTTCCGGGAGCAGATCTTCCCCGTCCTGACCCCGCAGGCGATCGACCCTGCGCACCCCTTCCCCTTCATTCCCAACAAGGGGCTGAGCCTCATCTTCGAGCTGAAGAAGGGAAAGAGCAGCGTCCGCGAGCTGATCATGGCTCCGGCGACCCTGCCGCGCTTTGTCCGCATTCCGGGCGACACCGGCCGCTACATCGCCATGGAGACGCTGATCCGGCGCAAGACCGATTACCTCTTTCCCAAGTACCAGGTGCTTCGCGGCGGTGCGTTCCGGATCATCCGCGACAGCGACATCGAGGTGGAGGAAGAAGCCGAGGACCTCGCGCTTTATTTCCGCACCGCGATCAAGCGGCGGCGGCGGGGACGCGTCGTCCGGCTGGAGCTCGAGCCGGACATGCCGGACAGCCTGGTGCAGGAAGTCATCGACGGGCTCGACGCGCAGAACGCGATTATCTCCGAGAGTCGCGGTTTCCTCGGGATGACCGACCTGTCCCAGCTGGTCGACGAGGACCGGCCGGACCTCAAGTTCGTGCCCTTCAACCCGCGCTTCCCGGAACGAATCCGCGAGCATGGCGGCGACTGCTTCGCGGCGATCAAGGAGAAGGACATCCTCGTCCACCATCCCTACGAGAGCTTCGAGGTGGTGGTCGCCTTCATCCAGCAGGCCGCCGCCGATCCGGATGTCATCGCGATCAAGCAGACGCTCTACCGAGCGGGCAAGCAGTCCGCGATCATCAAGGCGCTGATCGATGCGGCCGAGGCGGGCAAGTCGGTGACCGCCGTAATCGAGCTCAAGGCGAGGTTCGACGAAGAGCAGAACCTCATGTGGGCGAACGCGCTGGAGCGTGCCGGAGTGCAGGTCGTCTATGGCTTCATCGAGTGGAAGACCCACGCCAAGATTTCGATGGTCATCCGGCGCGAGGAAAAGGGCTTTCGCACCTACTGCCATTTCGGCACCGGCAATTACCATCCGGTCACCGCGAAGATTTACACGGACGTCAGCTACTTCACGGCCGATGCAAAGCTCGGGCGCGATGCGGCGAAGGTCTTCAACTACATCACGGGCTACCTCGAGCCGCGCAATCTCAAGCAGCTCGTGATCTCGCCGCAGCAGATGCGGCCGGAACTGCTGCGCCTGATCGATGCGGAAATCGCCGCCGCCAAGGCGGGCAAGCCCTCGGGCGTTTGGGCCAAGCTCAACTCGATCGTCGATCCGATCATCATCGACAAACTCTACGAGGCGAGCAGCGCGGGGGTGCCGATCGACCTCGTCGTGCGCGGCATCTGCTGCCTTCGGCCCGGCGTTCCGGGAATGAGCGAGAACATCTACGTCAAGTCGATCGTCGGCCGCTTCCTCGAGCATGCGCGGCTATGGTGCTTCGCGAACGGGCACGAGCTGCCGAACCCGGAGGCAAAGGTCTACATCAGCTCGGCCGACTGGATGCCGCGCAACTTCGACCGCCGGATCGAATATATGCTGCCGATCGAGAACAAGACCGTGCACGCGCAGCTGCTCGACCAGGTGATGGTCGCAAACCTGATCGATAATGAGCAGAGCTGGCGGCTGAATTCGGACGGGAGCTACACGCGGCTGCACCCCAAGGCCGGCCACGAGTTCAACCTGCACCAATATTTCATGTCGAACCCGTCCCTCTCCGGCCGCGGCCAGGCGCTGAAGAAGGGGCGCAAGGTTCCCAAGCTCCGGTTCCACCGCGGACGCTGAGACCCAGGTGGCGAGCGCGGACCCGATAGCCATCATCGACATCGGGTCGAACTCGATCCGGCTCGTCGTTTACGCGGGCTCCGAGCGGATCCCGGCGCCGATCTTCAACGAAAAGGTTCTCGCGGGCCTCGGCTCGGAGCTCGACGAGACCGGCCGATTGTCGCCGGAAGCTGGCGGGAAGGCCCTCGCCGCGCTTGCCCGGTTCAAGCTGCTCATCCGGCACATGAAGGTGAAGCGGACCCACGTGCTCGCAACGGCTGCGATCCGCGATGCCGAGGACGGGCCGCAGTTCGTGCGCGAGGTGAAAGCACTGGGCCTGCCCTGCCGGGTGCTGAGCACCAGCGAGGAGGCTGAGCTCGGCGGTGACGGAGTCGTATCGGGCATCCCCAATGCCGACGGAATCGCGGGCGACCTTGGCGGCGGAAGCCTCGAGCTGGTCAGGGTGGCCCATCGCCGCCCCAGCGGCGGGATCTCGATGCCGCTGGGAGTGCTTCGGCTCCATGCCGACCAGAAAGGCGAGAAGGCGGCGCGCAAGGCGCTGAAGGCCGCACTGAAGGGTACGGGCCTCAAGAAAGCGGGCCACGGCAGGACCTTCTACATGGTCGGGGGATCATGGCGTGCGCTCGCCCGAATCGACATGTTCGCGACCGACTATCCGCTGCCCATCACCCACGAATATCGCATGCGCCCCGAGCGCGTCCGTGAGCTGAGGCGGCTGGTCACGGACATCGACCCCAAATGGGCGAGCGCCGCAGCCCCCGCCCGCCTCGCCACCGCCCCGGTTGCGGCGATGCTTCTGGAGCTGCTGGTCGATGAGCTGGAGCCCGACGAGCTGATGGTCTCGACCTTCGGAATACGCGAGGGGCTGCTCTACTCGTTGCTCAAGCCGAGCCAGCGGCGGCTCGACCCCCTGATCGAAGCCGCGCGCGAAGCGGGCGGCGGCGAGCATCGCTTCGGGCAGCATGGCGACATCCTCGACAAGTGGATCGCGCCCTTGTTCGAGGACGTTCCCGAGATGCGCCGACTTCGGCTGGCTTCCTGCCTGCTTGCCGACGTGGCCTGGCAGGCGGCCCCAGCCTTCCGCGCGGACCGGGGTATCGAAATGGCGCTGCACGGCAACTGGGTGGGCGTGAGCGCTTCGCAGCGAGTGATCATGGCCCAGGCGCTTTCATCGAACTTCGGGCGCGAGCGGCTGCCGGATCCGAAGGTGACACAGCTGTGCAGCGAGGCGGAGATCCGGCGCGCGCACCAGTGGGGCCTGGCGATGCGGCTGGGCCAGCGTCTGTCCGGTGGCGTCGCCTCGGTGCTCAAGAAGTCCAGCGTCAACATCGACGACGGCGTGCTTCGGCTGTCGGTGGCTGCCGGTGAGAGCGCGCTCGTCGGAGACCAGGTGAGGCGGCGGCTGGCGCGGCTCGCGGAGGCGCTCGGCTGCGAGACGGAGCCGACGTAGACGGACGGTGTGGCGTTCCTCCGGCGCCCTCGCTAGGAGCCGGGCCATGGGGGAATTGTCGCCGACCGAACGCGCTGCCGTAGACCGCGCCGCCGCTGAGCCGATGCTCGACCAGGTGCTCGCCTGGGCGGCCGTCAACAGCGGGTCGCGCAATCTCGGCGGGCTGGAGCGGATGGCGGACCTGCTGGCGGACGCCTTCGCCGCGCTGCCGGGATTGCTTCGGCTGGAGAACCCGGCGCCGGTGGAGATCGTCGATGCAGCTGGACGCAAGGTCGATGTCCGGCATGGCCGGCACCTCCACCTGACGGTTCGGCCGACCGCGCCCGTCCAGCTGCTCTTCACCGGCCACATGGACACGGTGTTCGGCGCTGACCATCCATTCCAGGAAATACGATGGATCGACGAGGCCACGCTGAACGGTCCCGGAGTCGCCGACATGAAAGGCGGCCTCGCGGTGATGCTGGCGGCACTGAAGGCGGTCGAGGCGGGCAGCGTAGCCGACCGCATCGGATACGACGTCGTGATCAACAGCGACGAGGAAGTGGGCTCCCCCGCTTCGGCCGACCTGCTGGCGCAGTCGGCCCGAGGAAAGAGAGCGGCCTTGACCTACGAACCCGCTGCCCTTCCCGACGGGACGCTGGCAGGAGCGCGGCCGGGCAGCGGCAATTTCGCGATCGTGGTTCGCGGGCGCTCCGCCCATGCCGGGCGCAACCCGGAGGACGGGCGCAATGCCGTCCTCGCCGCTGCCGAGCTGGCCCTGCATCTCGCGAAGAGCAAATATCCGGGGCTCAACATCAATCCCTCGCGGATCGATGGGGGAAGCCCAAGCAACGTCGTGCCCGATCTCGCCATCCTGCGCGTCAACCTGCGGCCGCGCACGCCGGACGATGAGGAGCGGGCCAGTGACCTGATCGACACTGCCGTCACAGCTATCGCCGCCGAGCATGACGTGCAGATTGAAGTCCAGGGCGGCTTCGGTCGGCCGCCGAAGCCCCTGACCGCGCAGGCCGAAGCGCTTTTCGAGCTGGTCAAGCGAGCCGGGGCGGACCTCGGCCAAAGCATTGGCTGGCAGCCTTCGGGCGGAGTGTGCGACGGCAACAATATCGCCGCGTGCGGAGTGCCGGTCGTCGACACGATGGGCGTTCGCGGGGGCAAGATCCACAGCATGGAGGAGTTTCTGATCGTCGAGAGCCTGAAGGAGCGCGCGGCCCTGTCGGCGCTCACCATCCTGCGGCTTGCAGCGGAGGCCGCATGAGCTTCCGCGTAAGGGCGGCCCACGCCGAGGATTTCGCCGCCATCTACGAAATGGCGAAGCTTACCGGCGGCGGCTTCACCAACCTTCCTCCGGAGCGGGCGACCCTCGTCGCCAAGCTCGCGCGCTCCGAACAGAGCTTCTCGCGCGAGGAGGACGAGCAGGCGGGCGACATGTACATGTTCGTGCTCGAGGACCCGAAGGCCGGAGTGGTTCGTGGCACCTGCCAGATTTTCGGCCAGGTCGGGGTCATCCAGCCCTTTTATTCCTATCATATCAGCACGCTGACCCAGACGAGCCCGGAGATCGGCAAGACCTTCCGGAACCAGCTGCTGACGCTCACCACCGACCTCGAAGGATCGTCGGAGGTGGGCGGCCTGTTCCTTCATCCCAATGCGCGCGCGGGCGGATGGGGCGCGCTGCTCGCGCGCAGCCGCTACCTGTTCATGAAGCAGCACCGCGGGCGGTTCGGCGAGCGGACCCTGGCGGAGCTTCGCGGAGTGATGGACGAGGCTGGCCAGTGCCCGTTCTGGGACGGGCTGGCGGGCCGCTTCTTCGGAATGAGCTTTCCCGAGGCCGACGAGTTCAACGCGGTCCACGGCACGCGCTTCATCGCCGACCTGATGCCTAAGACACCGATCTACGTCGCCCTGCTCGCTGAATCGGCGCAGGCAGTGATTGGCCAGCCGCACACGACCGGGCGACCGGCGCTCAAGATGCTGGAGTCGGAGGGCTTCTACTACGACCGCTACATCGACATCTTCGATGGTGGTCCGACGGTGATTGCCGACACCGATGAAATCCGGACGATCCGCGAGTCCGCCTACGAGACCGTCTGCGAGATCAGCGATGCCGGCCGGGCGAAAATGCTCGTGGCCGCGGGGCGGTTGAAAGATTTCCGCGCCTGTTTGGCCACGGGCAAGCGCGTTCCGAAGAAGGGCATCTGCATCGACCGCGAGGCGGCCGACCTGCTCGGCGTCGATATCGGCGACCAGGTGCTCGCGGTCATGCGCTGATGGCGCTCGTCGAGATCAACTTCGACGGCATCGTTGGGCCGAGCCACAATTATGCTGGCCTGAGCCTCGGCAACCTCGCCTCCCAGCGCAACGCCGGCGAAGTGTCGCAGCCGCGCGCGGCGGCGCTGCAGGGCATCGACAAGATGCGGGCCAATATCGCCCTCGGGCTTGCGCAGGGGATCTTCCTCCCACAGCCCCGTCCGGATCGCGACTGGCTGGCGGAGCTCGGCACGAGCTTTGAGGATGCGGACCCGGCCCTCGCCGCCAATGCGCTTTCCGCGTCCGCCATGTGGGCCGCGAACGCGGCGACGGTGTCTCCCGCGCCGGACACGGCGGACGGCAAGTGCCACCTCACGGTCGCCAATCTCAGGACCATGCCGCATCGCAGCCACGAATGGCCGTGGACGCTGGCGCAGCTGAAGCTCGCGTTCGGCGCCGAGGCATTCGTCGTCCACGGGCCCGTACCTCCGGCCTTCGGCGACGAGGGGGCGGCGAACCACATGCGGCTGACCGCGGCGCATGGTGAGCCGGGCGTTGAGGTGTTCGTCTATGGCGTTTCGGGAGGCCCCTTTCCCGCTCGCCAGCATATCGAAGCCTCCAAGGCGATCGCGCGGCGCCACCGGCTCGATCCCGAGCGAACCATCTTCGCGCAGCAGTCGGAGGAAGCGATTGCGGCTGGGGCGTTCCACAATGACGTGGTCGCAGTCGCCAACGAGCGCGTCCTGTTTGCCCATGAAAAGGCATTCGCCGACAAGGATGGTCTGCTTGCGCAACTCGAGAAGCTGGTGCCCGGTTTCGAATATGTGGAAGTAGCGGAGGCGGACGTGCCCCTCGGCGACGCGGTCCGCTCCTACCTGTTCAACGGGCAGCTCGTGAGCCCGCCGGATAAGCAGACGAGGCTGGTCGCACCGACCGAGTGCCGCGAGACTCCCACGGTCTGGAGCTGGATCGAGCGGCACATCGCGGGCAACGGACCGATCCGGCGGGCCGAGATCGTCGACGTGCGGCAATCCATGGCGAACGGCGGCGGACCGGCATGCCTTCGGCTCCGGGTCGTGGCGGACCCGGCAAGTGTCGATCCTCGCTTCCTTGTTGACGAGCGCAAGCTCGATGCCATCGCCGAAGTCGTCCGAACGCACTGGCCGGTCGAAATCGACAATTCGGACCTGAAGGACCCGGCGCTGATCTCGGACATCGAAAGCGCTCGGTCGGCGCTGCTGGATGCGCTCGGCCTGACCGAGCTCGCCTGAGCCGCCGAGTCCCCATCTGGGACGGCGCCCCAGGTCTTGCCGCGCTCTTAACCCTGTTCTTTAGCAACTGAACGGCGCAAAACTGCCGTTGAGGCGTTCAGGCGTTAATGATTCATATGCTTCGGAAGATCGGCAGGCTCTTCGTCATCAAGACTCGCTTCGAGGCGTGGGTGGTCATCTACGCCATCGCGCTGGGAGCCGTGGAGCGCGGCCGCCATTACATCGAGACTACTCCAGGATGGCCCGGCTGGCTGTTGGCCGCCGCGTGCACCGGAGTCGTTTTCCTTGCCGGCGCCAAGCTGCTGGATTCAGTGAGGACGCCAGCGCCGTGAGCGGCACTTGGGCCGAACCCCGCGCCGGTTCAGCGGCGGTCAGCTATTGGTCGTAGTCGACCCAGGCACCTTCCGAGCCGCCGTGATTCAGCGTCACGGATTTCACGTCGCAGAGGTTGACTCCGGCCCACGTGACCGCGCCCTTACCCGCGACGTTCGCCTTGATGTCGAAGGCGCAATCGGGATCGCTGAAATTGACTGAGCTGCGCGCGCCCGCCGCCGGAGCAGCGCCGAGCGACTTCCAGTCCTGCGTCCCCGCGCGGCGGATCGAGAGCTCGCTGAGGCCGGCGCCGGTCCCGTTGATGAGCATGAAGTTGGAGGCTCCGGCAAAGGCCGGACCAGCCGCGGTCAGGAAGGCGGCGAACAGTGCGATCTTCTTCATGGGCCCGAGCATACACCCGGGCCGCATGAAGAGAAACGCGAATTTGCCAGTGATTATGAGCTGTTACGCAGCGAGGTCGGCGTAGGTCGGGCGCGAGCCGCTCCAGAAGACCGGCGCGGGCGCGGGTCCCTGGGTGAACGCCTCCTTCAGCGGAAGCGCCGTCGAGCAGAACGCGCATTCGGCGGAGACTCTGCCGATGATCCAGTGAGTGTGGCCGCAGCCTGGGCAGTGGTTGACCTCGCCGTCGTGATAGACAGCGTGGTAGCCGCGGCTGTTCGGGTTGAACGGACCCCGGCGTTCGATCGTGCTCAGCATGGTGCCTTCCTTTGAAACCATATTCGCCATTCCAACGAGCGGCGAATCGTTAGGTTTCATCGATGATCCGAGAATGGGTCCGAAGTGTCACTTCCCAAGCACAGGGCTGTGCCGGGGCGGGACAATCGGCCCTGCAAAGCTTGTTTGTGGACCAAAGAGGGTCACCCCCTGTGGATATTAACTCTCTCTTAGAGAATTTGTGCGGAATGTGGCCGCGTTCTCTTGGTGGAGGGGGACCAGTGGAATCGAACCAGAGCTATTATCGTCGGCGTGCAATTGAAGAGCGCATGGCAGCTCAGCGCGCAGTCACCGAAACGGCCCGTGCATGGCACGCCAAGCTTGCTGAGGATTTCGCCGCAAGAGCGGTTCAGGGCGCCGGAGCTGCCGCCATCGCCTGAACGGGTCAGTAGCCTTCAGCAGGCTCCGCCTCTTCCTCTTCGATCGCGTCGAGCACGGCCTCCGGCACAACCTGCTGCTTCATTTCCTCCAGCTCTTGCTGTTCCGCGGCCGGGAGGTCGAGCCGCCGCGCAATCTCAGAGACGAGCTCCACCAGCTTCGTGATTTCCGCCTCGGCCAGAAGGCTGATCTGAACGTCCAGCTCGGCGCGTCGATCGGCCGCAGCGGCCATGCGGTTCTGCGTAATGAGGATGAAGGTCGACAGGAAGATCGCCTCCACCGACGCGACCATCGCGAGAATGACGAAGGTCGGATCCCAAGGCTGAAGGCTTGGCAGCAGGCCGAGGTTGGCGACGATCCAGAAGCCATAGAGCGTGAGATGCGCGTATACGAACCCCATGCTGCCGGTGAAGCGCGTGATCAGGCTCGCCAGCCGCTCCTCGAAACGAGCGCTCTCTTCCTCTTCGCGCCGGCGGCGGCGGAGCGCTTCGATATTGCGCCTGAGGGACGTGTTTAGCGAGCCGTTTCCGGTCATAGCTCGGCGGCAACGAGCCTCTCAGCAGCAGCGTTCCCACGGCTGATGGTCAGCGGGCTTGCGTCGCTGGGTTCCGGCCCCTATGTCGCGCCCCTGCCGTTTCCGGCACCCGCGCGCCCGTAGCTCAGCTGGATAGAGCACCAGACTACGAATCTGGGGGTCAGAGGTTCGAATCCTTTCGGGCGCGCCATTTTCCAATTACAGCCGGGAGCGATGCGAAAAGCGCTGCTCCTGACCATGTTCGCGCTTGGCGCCTGTGCGCCGGCAGGCGGGCCCTTCCCGTCGCTCCAACCCCGCGCGGCAGAGGACGTGGATCCGCGCGTTCCGGTGGTGAGGCCGATGAACGACCGGCCGGTGACCGCGTCGCTCGCTAGCCAGCTGGCGGAGCTCGTGTCTGAGGCTCGCAGCGGCGACGCTGCTTTCCGGCCGCTGGCCGACCAGGCGGAACGGCTCGCGGCCGCGGCGGGCGCGCCGCAGACAGAGAGCTGGGTCGCGGCGCAACAGGCCCTTTCGGCCGCCGTCGAAGCGCGGGGACCGACGGCGCGGGCCGTCGGTGATATCGATGCGTTGGGGGCGGACATGCTGCAGGCCCAGCAAGGCCTCGCTCCGGCCGACCTGGCAGCAATCCAGAGCGCGGGCGCCGAAGCCGGAGCAATCGATCAGCGGCAGGCCGACAGGATCGCCGCGATTCAGCGACGGCTCGGGGTTTAGCTCAGCGCCGCCTTTCGCGCCGCGGGCCAGTCCGCCGCGTCGATGCTGAAGACGATCTGCGGGTTGACGTCGCTGTCCGCGGGAAAACGCTGGTCGATGAAGTCGAGCTCCTCGCGACGCGTCATGCCGAGGCGGATCATCAGTCCCTGGCTCGGCTCGTTCCTAAGCCCGGTCACGGCGACCACGCGCGGCGCTTCGAAGCGATCGAACGCAAGGTCGAGGGTCTTGATCGCGGCTTCCTTCGCATATCCCTGGCCCCATGCGTCCTCGCGCAGGCGCCAGCCGATCTCGACTTCGCCCTCGAACTTCTCGCCGCCGGGCGCATTGGCGCGCTTGAGCCCGCAGAAGCCGAGCATCGCGTCGTCGGCCTTCCGCTCGACGATCCAGAAAGTGAAGCCGAAGTCGCGCTGATAAAGGTCGATGCGGT
>DASVXR010000089.1:0-2440 GCA_036392595.1 Sphingomicrobium sp. | reverse complement strand
GCCGGCTGCTACACCGGCGAGGAGGCCGTCCGCACCCTGCGCCTGGCGCGCGAAGCCGGCGGCTGGGACCTCGTGAAGCTCGAGGTGCTGTCGAACACCAAGCACCTGCTGCCCGACATGGAGGAGACGCTGCGGGCGACGGAGACGCTGGTCAAAAAGGGCTTCGAGCCGATGGTCTATTGCGTCGACGATCCCATCGCCGCGAAGCAGCTGGAGGAAGCGGGCGCGGTGGCGATCATGCCGCTGGGCGCGCCGATCGGCTCCGGCCTTGGAATCCAGAACCGTGTGACGATCCGGCTGATCGTCGAGGGTGCGAAAGTGCCGGTGCTCGTCGACGCGGGCGTCGGCACCGCGAGCGATGCGGCCGAGGCAATGGAGCTCGGCTGTGACGGAGTGCTGATGAACACGGCGATCGCCGAGGCCACGGAGCCGGTGCTAATGGCCCGCGCGATGAAGGCCGCGGTCGCGGCTGGCCGGCTCGCCTATCTTGCCGGGCGGATGCAGAAGCGCCGCTACGCAGATCCGAGCAGTCCGCTGGCAGGTTTGATTTAGACGTCAGGAACGGGAACGGGCCGCTTCACTCGGCCGTTTCCTGATGGTCCGGAGGTGGACCATGGTCGCAACCATGACTGACTTTGCCGCCGAGCGCGAGGCGATGGTCGAGCGGCACCTGAAGCGCCGGGGAATCAAGGAGACCGCAATCCAGGACGCGTTCCTCGCCGTCCCGCGCGAGTGCTTCGTCAGCCCCGAATATGAGCATATGGCCTACGGCGATCACCCGCTGCCGATCGAGGCCGGGCAGACGATCTCGCAGCCTTACATCGTCGCGCTGATGATCCAGGCCGCCGAGATCAAGCACGAGGACAAGGTGCTCGAGGTCGGCGCGGGCTCGGGCTACGCTGCGGCGGTCATCAGCCGAATCGCCGGCCGGGTCATCGCCATCGAGCGGCAGCATGAGCTGGTCGAGGTCGCGAGCGAGCGCGTCCGGCGGCTCGGCTATTATAATGTCGAGATCGTCGAAGGCGACGGCACGAAGGGCTGCCCCGAGTTCGCGCCCTATGACGCGATCCTCGCGGCCGCCAGCGGGAGCCACGTCCCGAAGGCGCTGATCGAGCAGCTGTCGCCGGGCGGTCGGATTGTCATGCCGGTCGGCGACCCGGGTTGGGTGCAGAAGCTGGTCAAGGTGACCAAGCAGCCCGACGGGACGCTGAAGCAGGAAGGCCTCGGCGACGTCCGCTTCGTGCCGCTGATCGGGGAGCAGGGATGGCGCGATGATTGAGACGGATTTCGACACCCTTCCACGGCTGATCGCCCGCGCCGCCGAGCCCTTGCCTGACGTCGACGACAGGACGTTCGGCGAGTTCTTCGACCGCTTCGCCGAAGCTCGCGTCGTGCTGCTCGGCGAGGCGAGCCATGGAACGAGCGAATTCTATCGCGCTCGGGCGGCGATCTCGCGGCGGCTGATCGAGCGGCACGGCTTCAATATCGTCGCCGCCGAAGCCGACTGGCCGGACGCCGCGACGATCGACCGGTACGTTCGTCATCGTCCCTGGCGGGAGGGCGAGCTCCGCGCATTCGAGCGCTTCCCGACCTGGATGTGGCGCAACCGCGAGTTCGACCAGTTCATCCGCTGGATGCGCAAGCACAACGAGAATCGTCCTTACGAGCATATGACGGGCTTCTACGGGCTCGACCTCTACAATTTGTCCGGCTCGATGCGCGCCGTCATCGACTTCCTCGAGGAGGAGGATCCGGAACTCGCGCGTCTTGCGCACCGTCGCTACGGCTGCCTCGATCCGTGGGCGGAAAACCCCCAGGCCTACGGGCTCCACTCGCTGACGGAAGGCTATGCCCGCTGCGAGGTCGGCGTGATCCAGATGCTGAAGGACCTGCTGCAGCGGCAGGTCGATTGCTTCGCAGAAGAATGCGACGAGTGGCTCGACGCGGCCGCGAACGCGCGCCTGGTGAAGGACGCCGAGGCTTACTACCGCGTCATGTATTACGGCTCGGCGGAGAGCTGGAATCTGCGCGATACGCACATGTTCGACACGCTGAACATGATCCTCGACGCCAAGGGCCCGGGCTCCAAGGCGATCGTGTGGGCGCACAACAGCCATATCGGCAACGCCGCCTTCACCGACATGGGGCGGGAGCGCGACGAGCTGAACATCGGGCAGCTCGTGAAGGAGAAGTATGACGCAAAGGCGCGGCTGATCGGCTTCGGGACTCACACCGGCACGGTCGCTGCCGCCGACGACTGGGACGAGCCGATGAAGATCAAGCGCGTGCGGCCGTCATTGCCCGACAGCTATGAGCGGATGAGCCACGAGAGCGGAGTCGATCGCTTCCTGCTCGACCTGCGCGAAGGCGAGGTCGGCCGCGAGATCAAGGAAGCGCTGATGGAGCCGCGGCTCGAGCGGTTCATCGGCGTGATCTACCG
>DASVXR010000088.1:0-6545 GCA_036392595.1 Sphingomicrobium sp. | reverse complement strand
AGGGAGAGCCGCTGCTACGGTCGACCAGCGAATGGACCGCTCCGGGCCACGCGTCGGTCGCGCCCGGGCTCGGCGGCGAGCCCCAGCTCTTCTTCCACGCCTTCCATCCGCGGACAGGCGGCTACAATGCCTTCCGCGCCTTGCTGACCGTTGGGCTCAGGTTCAGCCGCAATCGTGTCGAGGTGATGGAATTACCCTAACCTTTGCGTCACTGGCCGCGGCGGACCGCTCCGCCGCCCTGCACCGATGTCGCGAGCACTGGATTGCCCCAGTAACGGATCTCCCCGCCGCCCTTGACGGCGGCCGCAAGCGTCTTGCTCGCTCGGACGAAGATCTCGCCTCCGCCGTTCACCGCTGCTCCCGCGTTCACGACCTGGATCGAGCGGGCGTCGATCTTGCCTCCGCCGTTCACGCCCAGGCCGATCGCTCTCTGAGGCGGGAAACCGTTGCCGGTCTGTATAAGGCCGCCGCCGTTCACCCCGAGCGCAAGCGGGCTCGGCATCTCGATCTGGATCAGCAGGCGATAGTGGCGCGGGCAGTTTTCGTTGCAAGCGCCGATCACCAGCTTGCCGCCGCGATCGACGCGGAACCGCGTGAACTGGCTGCTGCCTTCCACCAAAGTCACTCGCTGCGTCGAGCCCGGCACGACATTGACGACTCCCCCGCCGTGCAGCTCGATCGCTCGAAACTGCGGCACCGGGACGGATTCGGTCGCCAGTGCGGGAGCGGAGGCGACGAAAGCCGCAACAAAGAGAGGAACGAACGAGCGCATTGTGGATGTCCTTCCGAACAGTGCGCTACATATGTAGCGCTACATTTGCAGCGTGTCCAGCCCGCTCTTCTGCGCCGCAACGGCCTGCTGTAAGGCGCGGCCATGATCCGCATCATCGGCAGCTTCGTCAGCCCCTATGTCCGCAAGGTGCTCGCGTGCATGAACCTCAAGGGCCTCGAATATGAGGTCGACCCGATCACTCCTTTCTTCGGCAACGACGAGTTCGAGCGCTTAAGCCCCCTGCGCCGCATTCCGGTCCTCATCGACGGTGACGTGACAGCGAGCGATTCCTCCGTGATCTGCGCCTATCTCGACGAAGCTTATCCCGACCCCCCGCTGCTTCCAGCCAGCCCCAGGGACCGTGCCCGCGCCCGCTGGCTCGAGGAGTTTGCCGATACCCGTCTCGGCGACCTGTTCATCTGGAACCTCTTCTACCAGAAGGTGGTGCGCCCGATCGTCTGGCAGGAGCCCGGCGACGAGGAGCGCATCCGCAAGGCGCTCGACGAGGACATTCCTGCCGCGCTCGACTATCTCGAGCGCGAGCTTCCGGCCGACGGATTCATCTTCGGCGACATCGGCCTTGCCGACATTTCCATCGCCAGCTTCTTCCGCAATGGCGCTTATGCCCGCTTCGAGCCCGATGCGCAGCGCTGGCCGCGCACCGCCGGCTTCGTCGAGCGCACGCTCGCCGACCCATGCATCGCTTCGCTCCTCCCGTTCGAGGAGGTGCAGCGCAGCGCCGAGATCAGGAAGCGGCGGCAGGCGCTGCTCGACGCCGGCGCGCCGCTCACGGCCGACACGCTTGGCGAGCGCGAGCCGCGCCGGGGTCTGATGCCGCTTTAGAAAGCCGCTATCCGGCGAAGCGCGGGTGGCTGGAAATCCAGTGCTCGAGCCGGGTCCGGAGCGAAGGCCGCGACGGAATGTAACCCGGCTCCGCCTGCGGCACCGCCTCGCCCGACTGGTAGAGCATGAGGTTGCTCGGCAGCTTCGGCCGGAGCGTCTCGCGTCCGCGCAGCAGATCCTCCGCCATCGCCAGCGAGCGGTGCACGTCCTCGGCGGTGAAGGGCTTGGTCAGGCAGCCGAGCGCCAGGTCGGGCATCGGAAAGGCCGGGGCCTTGCCGCTCACGAACAGGCAGGGCACGCCCATGTCGGTCAACCGGACGGCGACCGAGAACCCCGTCGAGCCATGCGCCAGGTGCAGGTCCAGCAGGACGAGGTCGGGATCATGCGCCTCCGCCTCGGCGATCGCACCCTCCGCGTCGTCGGTGGTGGCCACCACGCGATAGCGCGGGTTGTCCTCCACGAGATATTTGAGCGTGGTAGCGAGCTGAGTGTCGTCTTCGACGATCAGAATCTTGAGCATCCGCGAGTCCTCCCCGAAACCCACGGCAATTTCCCCCGGAAATCCCGTGGGTTGATGCTTGCCCGGAATGACCCCGCTGCGAATCCCCCTTGAACGAAGTTAACGCCGAGACGAGTCAGCCCCGCGCCCAGCCGAGGGAGAAAAAGAAAAAGGCGCCCCGGTCGATGACCGAGGCGCCCTCCCCTCCTGTAACCAGTGCTGTGTTTTTAAGCCCTGTAGAAAATGTGCTGGCCGATCTTCTCGACCATGCTCAGGCGGTGGCCCCAGGACGGCGCGACATAGGTCGCGTGATACCAAAGCACGTCATTGCCGACGCTCGGGATCACATTGGCCATCGCCAGGCGGGCAATGCCCTGGGCACGCGTCCAGGCCGTCGACGCAGTGTCGATGGTAGGGAACTGGCCGTGGCGAACGAAGGAGAATTGCGCCGGCTGCTTCACGACGCCGCAAATGTCCGGCGGGTAGCGGAGCGAAGCGGCACGGTTGATCACCACGCGGGCGACCGCGAGCTGGCCCTCCGCGCTCTCGCCGCGCGATTCAAAATAAACGGCGGTGGCGAGGCAGTTGGCCTGCTCGTCCAGCGGAGCGCCGGCGCCGTAGCGGTCGGCGAGCGCATAGAGCGGCCAGCCCGCCTTGTAGAGCCACGCGGCCTCCGTCGCGATTGACGGCGTCAGGCTGAGCGTCACCGACTGCGCCGGCTGCGCCTGCATCACGGCCCCATTGCCCAGAGCCACCGCGGTCGTCGTGGTGGCGATCGCCGGGCGCGCAAGCGTCGCCGCCTGGCTGACCAGGTTCTGCGCGCTCGCTTCGCTGGAACCCAGCGCCAGCATGAAAAGACCCATCACCGCAGCAGCGCCGCGGTTACCCAACAGCTTGATCACTTACCTTTTGCCCTCTTTGGCGGAGCAGCCGCCCGGGAGGCGCTAGAAGCGCTCTTCAATCTCCCGAGCGGCTGGTCCGTCTTGCCCTGGAGCCCGGCGTCAAGGCGCTCTCGGCTCACTCGCTCTCAATCGCTGAAACCCAGATATGTTAACTCTTTCGGGAGTCAAAGCCGCCAGCGGTGAACCGTTTGGCTCATGCGATAAGATTCGGAACTCTTTCAATTTGTTCAGTTTTTCAGGAATTTAAGCTCGCTTCACCGGCACTTTCGGGCGGCTCGTCGGCGATGTAACGAGAATTAACCGAAGGAGTGTCCCACGATGGCGCATTGGCTTATGAAATCGGAGCCGGGAGTCTACAGCTGGGACGATCTCGTCCGCGACGGCGCCACCGAATGGGACGGAGTCCGCAATCCCACCGCGCGAATCCACCTCAAGGCGATGAGGAAAGGCGACGAGGCCTTCTTCTATCACAGCGGCGAGGAGCGGCAGGTCGTCGGGATCATGCGCATCAGCCGCGAGGCGCAGCCCGATCCCAAGGATCAGAACTGGGTTTCCGTCGCTGTCGAGCCGGTCCGGCCGCTGGGGCCGGTGACGCTCAAGGCGATCAAGGCCGAGCCAGGCCTCGCGAAGATGGAGCTGGTTCGCCTGTCGCGCCTCTCGGTCTCGCCCGTCAGGTACGAGGAGTGGAACAATATCCTGCAAATGGCAGGCAAGTGATGCTGACCTGGCTGGCCCTCGTGGCTGCGGCGCCGTCCCAGACTCCGACCGCGTTCATCCAGCAGGTTTACGCCGAATACCGGCACCAGGGGTTCAGCCCGCTGGCGAGGCCCGAGAAATTCTTCTCATCCACGCTCGCCGCGGCCATCCGCAAGGACGGCTCGGGCGGCGAGGTCGGCTATCTCGACGGCGACCCGCTCTGCGACTGCCAGGACTATGATCGCATCTCGGCGAGCGTTCGGAGTGTGTCGCAGCCAAGCCCGCAAAAGGCGAGCGCTCGGCTGCATGTGCTCCTTTCGCCGAGGGAAGCGCGCGACCTGAGCCTAAGCCTGGTGATGACTCGATCCGGCTGGCGAATTTCGGACGTGGTGGGCCCCGACCGGCAGAGCCTGCTAGCCGAGCTTCAGCGCTCGAACGCCCGGAGGTTTTCGCACCGCCGCTCGGCGCGCCATCGCAAGTAGGTCTGCGGCGGGAGCTCCCCGGACGCCTTCAGCCAGGCGACCACGTCCCAGATCTGCTCGTCGCTCAGCGAGTCCCGCCACGACGGCATTCCAGTCATCTTGATCCCGTTCTTGACGATCCAGAAAAGCTCGCGCGGCTTCCAGACGTGCTTCGCGTCGAGCAGGTAGGGCGGCTGCGGCTCCATGCCGTTCACCCACTGCTGCCGGGCGACCGCTGCGGCCCCATGGCAGGCAACGCAGTGCGTGTCGTACGTGCAGAAGCCGCGCAGGACCTGCTCCGCGCTCACGCTCGCCGGCGCAGTGATCGTCTTCGCGTGGCTGCGCACCGAATGGATCATCGTCTCGTGAGTCAGCCATTCGGTGAACTTGGTATGCGGCTTGGACGCGGCGACGTCGTAAAGGCCGGACTTCACGAAACCGAAGGCCGCGAGAGCTCCAATGCCGATGGTAGCGACCGCCGCCAAGGCCAATAAGGTGATCGTCGTCCGGCCTGCCACGGCGCCCCAACGCGGAACTAAGCAATTCGGCCATTTTGCACCGCTTGTTACGGGCTCGGCCCTCTACCGTTCGATAAGTGCAACGGCTGTTAACAAAGTGGCATATGGGCGGCGTCGCCGGGCTCGGCGGCGGCCAGTGGCGTTCCCTCGGGGCAAAGGGAGATTGGCCATGAAATCACTTCGCATGATTATGGGCACCGCGGCTGCAGCGGCGCTAATTGGGTCGACCGTCGCGCTGGCGACGCCGGGCTCCGGCTTTTCGCCGTCCGGCGTCATCGTCGGGCACTTCGGGACGTTCCACTTGGACTCGTCAGCCCTGGCGCGTGACAAGGACCTCAAGTGGAGCATGATTCTGAAGACCAGCGACGATACCGACGTCGGCACCGACAAGATCGACGTTGCAGCCGGCGGTACCAGCGGCTGGCATGCCCATCCGTCGGCAGTGTTCGTGACTGTGACCCAGGGCAGCATCGTCTGGACCAATGGCTCAGATCCGTTGTGCCCTTCGACCACTTACACGGAGGGCCAGTCGTTCATTGAGCAGGCGTACGTAATCCATAATGTCCGCAACGCGTCCAATTCTGCCACCGCGCAATTCTTCGCGCAGCACATCAATCCGACGGGGACGAGCGGTCCTCCATTCAGGATCGACGTGCCGACGAAACCGAACAACTGCCCCTGAGCGGGAGCAGCTCGGGGCGGCTCAGGCCGCCTCGAGCTTCCGCGCCTCGCGCTTGCGCTCGTGCGGGTCGAGGTAGCGCTTGCGGATGCGGACCGCCTTGGGCGTGACCTCGACCAGCTCGTCGTCCTGGATGTAGGCGATCGCCTGCTCGAGGCTCATCCGCTTCGGCGGAGTCAGGCGGATGCCTTCGTCCTTGCCCGACGCGCGGAAGTTGGTGAGCTGCTTGGACTTCAGCGGATTGACCTCGAGGTCCTGCGGCTTGGCGTTCTCGCCGATGACCATGCCCTCGTAGAGCATCTCACCAGGCGAGACGAAAAGGATGCCGCGCTCCTCCAGCGCATTGAGCGCATAGGCGACCGCCGGCCCCTGCTCCATGGAGATGAGGACTCCATTCTGGCGGCCGGCGATCGGGCCCTTGTAGGGGCCGTAGCGCTCGAACAGCCGGTTCATGATGCCCGTGCCGCGCGTGTCGGACAGGAACTCACCGTGATAGCCGATGAGGCCGCGCGACGGCGCCGAAAAGGTGAGGCGCGTCTTGCCGCCGCCCGACGGGCGCATGTCGGTCATCTCCGCCTTGCGCATCGCCATCTTGTCGATGACCGTGCCGCTGAACTCGTCGTCCACATCCACAACGACCGTCTCGTACGGCTCCTCGCGGCCGCTCGGGCCGTCGCGGAACAGGACTCGCGGGCGGCTGATCGACAGCTCGAAGCCCTCGCGGCGCAGCGTCTCGATCAGCACTCCGAGCTGGAGTTCCCCCCGGCCCGCGACCTCATAGGCCTCGCCGCCCGCCGTCTCGGTGACGCGGATCGCGACATTGCCCTCCGCCTCTCGGAGCAGGCGATCGCGGATGACACGGCTCTGCACCTTGTCGCCATCCTTGCCGGCAAAGGGGCTGTCGTTGACCGCGAAGGTCATGCTGAGCGTCGGCGGGTCGATCTCGCGCGCATGCAGCGGCTCGGCAATGGCAGGCGTGCCGATGGTGTTCGATACGGTCGCCTTCACCAGGCCCGCGATGGCGACGATGTCGCCCGCCTCGGCCCGCTCCACCGGCACCCGCTCGAGGCCGCGGAAGGCGAAGATCTTGGTCGCGCGGCCGTCCTCGACGACATTGCCGCTCACGTCCATCGCCCGGATCGGGTCGTTGATGGCAATCGTGCCGCTTTCGATGC
>DASVXR010000087.1:0-3617 GCA_036392595.1 Sphingomicrobium sp. | reverse complement strand
GCTGGTAGGCGAGCAGGGTCTGCGAGGAAGGCAGGCCGCTCGCAAAATAGATCCAGACCGCTGCAAAGAGCGTGAACAGGCCGAGGCCCGCCCAGGTCAGGAGACGAACCCATTTGCGCTCCCACCAGGGGTCGATGCGCTGGTGCACCCTCTCGTTGAAGGCAACGAGATCGGGGAGCGGCCATTGGGGAACGTTTAGTCGCTCGAACTTCATGTCTTGCGGGCGTCTAGCGTTTTCGCTGGGAGGCGGGAAGGGAGTAACGAGTTTAACGGGGCGAACGGGCGGCCACGTCTGCCTCGATCGCCTGAGCGAGCGCCAGGACGATCTTCGACCGGTGCTCTGGCGAGCGCAGCAGCGCCTCGTCGTCGACGTTGCTGATGTAGCCGGCCTCGAAGAGCACGGCGGGCGTGTCGGCGCGGCGAAGCACGTGGAAAGCGGCGAACTTGTGCGGGTCCGGACGGAGCTCGAAACGGCCCGCGGACTTGCCGACCAGCCGGGCGGCGAAATCGGCGGACGCGTTCATCTCCGAGCGGGCGGCAAGGTCGGCGAGCATCGAGGTGACGGAGCTCGAATCCGCGGCTTCGGCCGCGACGCCGAAATTCTGCGCGGCGGCGAAGCGCGCGGCCTCGGCGTCGGAAGCGACGTCGGAGAGCGAATAGACGCTCGCCCCGCGCGCCAGCGGATTGGGCGCACTGTCCGTGTGCAACGAGACAAACAGGCTCGCCCCCAGCCGGCGAGCGACGTCGGCGCGCTGCTCGAGGGTCAGGTAGCGGTCGTCCTCGCGCGTGAGTGCCACCCGGACCCGGCCGCGCTGGACGAGCTGGTCGCGAAGCTCGCGGGCGAGGGCCAGCGTGAGCTCCTTTTCCCTGACCTCGCCGGAAACGCTGGTCGCGCCGGGATCGCGTCCGCCATGGCCGGCGTCGATGACGATGATGGGCCGCCCCGCCGCGGTCGGCGCAGCGTAGATGCGGTCCGAAACCGCCTGCGGAACCTGGACCGTCAGGCTCGCTTGCCGCGCCTCGCCCATCACTGCCGAAGGCTCAGGCGGGGAAGCAGCGCCGCTGCGGCTGGGACCGATCATGAGCAGCGCGGCGACGGCGGTGACACCCGTCACCGCAGCCCCCGCCCAGGCCCGTCGATCAGCCAGCCAATTCGTCACTCGCCCCTGCCAAGCCATTGAACCGCAACGCATAGTATCATGCTGGAACAGTTAAAGTGAAATTATCCACCTTTTCCGCCGCTCGGCGGCCCCCCGCGCGGTTGCGGCGCAAAGATGCCGGTGCTAACCGCCAATGCCGTCTCCGGCGCTTGTTTCGGAGACTTTGCCGCGGCGGGTGCGAAACCCGCGGCACCACGAGGTTGACGCTTGCATGACGCCAGATAACGCCCATCGCCCGCTCCAGACCGAGCCGGCGGGCGCGCTTCCCGCGAAAAAGCGCGGGATGGCCGTGCGAGCAGCAGCACTTACCCTGAATCCCGCCACTCCCAGCGGCTCGGAAGCCGCCGGCGTGGCCCCAGTCATGGCGCGCGGCCGGTCAGGCCGGCTCGAGAAGCGCGCCCGGAGAAATCTTAATGTCCATGCGCATGCTGATCGACGCGCGCCACCCGGAGGAAACCCGGGTCGCGGTCGTCAAAGGGAACCGGATCGAAGAGTTTGATTTCGAATCCGCCGAGCACAAGCAGCTCAAGGGGAATATCTATCTAGCCAAGGTCACCCGCGTGGAGCCGTCGCTCCAGGCAGCCTTTGTCGACTATGGCGGGAACCGCCACGGCTTCCTCGCCTTCAGCGAAATCCACCCGGATTATTACCAGATCCCCAAGGCCGACCGCGAAGCCCTGCTCCGCGAGGAAGCCGAGCACGCCGCCGAGGAAGAGCGCCTGCGCGCCGCCGAGGAGAATGGCGACAACGGCCACGACGAGGAGGAGTTCGAGGGCGAGAACGGCGAAGGCGAAGCGAGCGAGGCCGGAACCGGCTCGAACCGCTCGCCCGTCGATGAATCGGCCGCCGACGAGCTCCGCAAGAAGCGCCAGGAGCTTCGGCGTCGCTACAAGATCCAGGACGTGATCCAGCGCCGTCAGGTGCTCCTCGTCCAGGTCGTCAAGGAAGAGCGCGGCAACAAGGGCGCGGCCCTGACCACCTATTTGAGCCTCGCCGGCCGCTATTGCGTGCTGATGCCCAACACCAGCCATGGCGGCGGTATCTCGCGGAAGATTTCGAACGGCGCCGACCGCAAGCGCCTGAAGTCGATCATGTCGGACCTGAAGCTTCCCCAGACAATGGGGCTGATCGTCCGCACCGCCGGACTCCAGCGGACCAAGACCGAGATCAAGCGCGACTTCGACTATCTCGCCCGCCTGTGGGACGAGATCCGCGAGCGGACTCTCAAGAGCACCGCGCCCGCGCTCATCTATCGCGACAGCGACCTCATCAAGCGCGCGATCCGCGACCTTTACCATCGCGAGATCGAGGAAGTGATCGTCGAGGGCGACGAGGGCTACAAGCAGGCCCGCGGCTTCATGAAGCTGCTGATGCCGAGCCACGTCCGCCGGGTGCACCAGCACACCGACACCACGCCATTGTTCCAGCGGCACGGCGTCGAGGACCAGCTCTCGGCCATGTACCAGCCGATCGTTCAGCTGAAGTCGGGCGGCTACCTCGTCATCAACCCGACCGAGGCCCTGGTCTCGATCGACATCAACTCGGGCCGGTCGACGCGCGAGCACAATATCGAGCAGACCGCGTTCAGCACGAACCTCGAGGCGGCGACCGAAATCGCCCGCCAGCTGCGCCTGCGCGATATGGCCGGACTCATCGTCATCGACTTCATCGACATGGAGCAGAACAGCCATGTCCGGAAGGTCGAGAAGGCGATGAAGGACGCGCTGAAGAACGACCGCGCCCGCATCCAAGTGGGCCGGATCTCGAGCTTCGGCCTGATGGAGATGAGCCGCCAGCGCCTTCGCACCGGAGTGCTCGAGGCCTCGACCAAGCCATGTCCGCATTGCGACGGCACGGGGCTGATGCGCACGGCCGCTTCGGCGGGCCTTTCGGCGCTGCGCATGATCGAGGACGAGGCGACGCGCGGCCGCGGCGAGCGAATCCTGCTCCGCGCCGGGCGCGAGGCGGCGGTCTACGTGCTCAACAAGAAGCGCGCGGAGCTTGCCGACATCGAGCAGCGCTACGGAGTGTCGATCGAAGTCGCGATCGACGAAAGCTTTGAGGGCGCTCGAATGACGGTCGAAAGCTCCGGCCCGCGCCCGGTTGCCCAGCCGCGGCCCGAAGCTCCGGCGATCGAGGAGCCGGAAGAGGAGGAAATCCTCGAGACGGAAGAAGAGGAAGAAGCCGAGGCGGCGGAGCAGCCTCAGGAAGGTGAGCGGCAGGGCCGCAGGCGCCGTCGTCGTCGCCGGGGTGGCCGCGGCCGCCGCCGCGAGGGAGCACCGCACGAGGAGCGGGTGGACGAGGTCACCGAGATGCCCGCGACCGAGGAACCGCCTGCCGAGGAAGCTCCGATGGAAGGCGAACGCCAGGGCCGCAGGCGCCGTCGCCGCCGCCGCGGCGGACGCGGCCGTCGGCGCGAAGGTGCTCCTTTCGAGGAGCGAGCGGACGAAGAGCCCG
>DASVXR010000086.1:0-6271 GCA_036392595.1 Sphingomicrobium sp. | reverse complement strand
TGCGCTTCACGCCATCGCCGAGGCGCAGAAGAGCGGCGGGACGGCGGCGTTCGTCGACGCCGAGCATGCGCTCGACCCGGTCTATGCGAAGAAGCTGGGCGTGGACATCGACGAGCTGATCGTCTCGCAGCCCGACACCGGCGAGCAGGCGCTGGAGATCGTCGACACTCTGGTGCGCTCGAACGCGATCGACATCCTGGTCGTCGATTCGGTCGCGGCGCTGGTTCCGCGGGCCGAGATCGAGGGCGAGATGGGAGACCAGCTGCCCGGTCTCCAGGCCCGGCTGATGAGCCAGGCGCTGCGCAAGCTCACCGGGTCGATCAGCCGGTCGCGCTGCCTGGTGATCTTCATCAACCAGGTGCGGATGAAAATCGGCGTGATGTACGGCAATCCGGAGACGACGACCGGCGGCAACGCGCTGAAATTCTACGCCTCTGTCCGTCTCGACATCCGTCGCACGGGCCAGATCAAGGACCGCGACGACATCATCGGCAACACGACGCGGGTAAAGGTCGTCAAGAACAAGGTCGCCCCGCCGTTCAAACAGGTCGAGTTCGACATCATGTACGGCGAGGGCGTGTCCAAGACCGGCGAGATCCTCGACCTCGGCGTGAAGGCCGGGCTGATCGAGAAGTCGGGCGCCTGGTTCAGCTACGACAGCGTTCGCATCGGCCAGGGCCGCGAGAATGCCAAGCTGTACCTCAAGGAGAATCCGGACGTCGCTCAGCGCATCGAGAATGCGATCCGCGGCAAGACGGAAGAAGTCGGCGAGGCGCTGATGGTCGGCGCCGGCCCGGATGACGGCGAGGACGTGGCTGCCGAATAAGGACCAAAAGCGGCGATTAGCCGCTCGAAGCCGAAATCCCCAGCAAGGCTCCTCTTCCTCGGCGGAAGGGGAGCCTTCTTCTTACCCCAGGTCCTCGGGCAGGCAGGGCGGCTCCTCGTCGAAAGGCTTGCCACTATCGATCCGGATAGAGGCGAAGAGCCGCTTCGGCTCAGTCAGCGCGATGGCGACGAGGCCGAGCGCTGCGCAAATCGCCGTTCCGACGACGAAGGGCGTCGCCGTTCCGTCGAAGGACTGGCCGATGAAGAAGCCAACGATTGAGGCTCCGAGGGTTCCGATCACGCCCTGGACCGATGAGGCCGTGCCGGCGATCGGCGCCATATGCTGCATCGCCAGAGTGCCGAGGTTTGATGATGCAAATGCGAAACAGGACATCGTCAGCGCCTGCAGGATGACGAAGCTGACCAGCGTCTCGCCGCCGGAAAGCGCCAGCGCCGCGTGAGCGCCGGTCACGACGACGAGCGCGGCCGTGGCCGTGTGGCCGACCCGCCTCAAACCGAAACGCTCGACGATCCGGCTGTTGGTCCAGGACGCCGCGGCCATCGGCGCCGCGATCGAGGCGAAGACGAGGCCGATGAAGCGCCCCTCGTGGAATGCATCGAAAACGATCTGCTGGATCGAGGCGATGTATGCGACCAGCGAGGAGAAGATGATCGTCATCGCAATCGTGTAGCCACGTGACTGCGGCTCGCGGAGGGTCTCCAAGATTGCGCTTAGCATCTGGCCGGGATTGAGAGAGCGCCGATATTCCGGGTGCAACGTCTCGGGCAGGCGCCACGATGACCAGCTCAGCATCGTCAGCGCATAGGCCGCGAGCACGAGGAAGATGGCTCGCCAGGAAGCGACGAGCAGGATCAGCTGGCCGATGTTCGGGGCGAGGACGGGCACCAGCATGAAGGTCATGAAGACGAGGCTCATCACCCTAGCCATGGCCTCGGCCTCGAACAGGTCGCGGACCATCGCAATGACGAGCACTCGAGTGACGGCGGCCGAGGCTCCCATGGCCAGACGCCCGGCGATGAGCAGCGGGAAGCTTTGGGCAAAGGCGCAGAGCAGCCCGAACAGGCCGTAGAGGGAGATCCCGGCAGCAAGCACGGGCTTGCGGCCGAAGCGGTCGGCGAGAGGACCCCAGAGCAGCTGCGTCGACGCGAAGCCGACGAAATAGGCTACGACCACGAGCTGGCGATGATTCTCCTGGGTGACGTCGAGCGAGCGGCCGATGTCCGGCAGCGCCGGCACCATCGCGTCGATCGCGAACGCGTTGAGCGCCATCAGTCCCGCGAGCATCGCGGTCATCTCGCGCGTGCCGGGGCGCTTCACGCCGTCCTGGAAAGCCGATTCGAACATGGGAGCCGTGCCTGCTGGCCGATTGCGCAGAGCCGTGCAACAGTGCGCGGGAGCACAAGGGGCCGAGAGACATGCATCCTTCGCTGAGACGTCGCACATTCCTCGGGGGCGCGGGCGCGCTGGCCGCCGCAATGACCCTGCCCATCGAGAGGGTTATTGCGCAGGCGGCTGCCGAAACTCCGTCGATTCCGATTCCCCCGCCGATCTCGTCCGCCGAACGGTCGCAGCGGCTGCGCCGGGCGCAGGAGCTGATGCGCCGCAACGGCGTCGGCTCGGTCCTCGTCGAGTCCGGCCCGAGCCTCGATTATTACACAGGGGTCCAATGGTGGCGCAGCGAGCGGCTGACGGCGGTTGTCATTCCGGCGGAGGGCGACCCGATCATCGTGACGCCCTTCTTCGAGCGGCCGAGCATCCAGGAGATGCTGCTCGTTCCGGCGGAAATCCGCACCTGGCAGGAAGACGAGGAGCCGCTGAAGCTCGTCGCCGATTTCCTGCGCGAGCGGAAGGTCGCGAGTCAGCCGATCGGGTTCGAAGAGACGGACCGCTTCTGGATCGAGGACCGGCTGAAGCGGCAGCTCCCCGGAGTGCCGATCGTCAGCGCCAACCCGGTCGTCCGCGCGCAGCGGATGATCAAGTCGCCGACCGAGCTCGCGCTGATGCAGGCGGCCAACGACATCATGCTCGCCTCCCTACGCTATGCCGGCGAGCGGACGCGCGTCGGGATGACCCCCGCCGACATCGACGCGATGATCGCCGCCGTGCACAAGAAAATGGGCTCCGCTTATGACGGCGGGCTCGTCCTGATCGGCGAGGCGTCGGCCTATCCGCACGGAAGCAAGAAGCCGCACGTGGTCGAGCGCGGCGACATCGTCCTGATGGACTGCACGAGCTCGGTCCACGGCTACCAGGCGGACATCACCCGAACGCACGTCGTGGGCGCCGATCCGTCGCCGGAGCAGCGCAAGCTGTGGGACCAGGTGCACCGTGGCCAGCAGGTCGCCATCGAGGCAGCGAAGGTCGGACTGCCGGCGGGCAGCGTCGATGATGCGGTGCGCAAGGTCTATGAAAGCTGGGGCTTCGGTCCCGGCTACAGGCTGCCTGGCCTCTCGCATCGCACCGGACACGGCATTGGCATGGAAGTGCACGAGCCGGTCTATCTCGTGCACGGCGAGACGACACCGCTCGCGCCCGGCATGTGCTTCTCGGACGAGCCGGGACTCTACGTCCCGGGCAAGTTCGGAGTCCGCCTGGAGGATTGCTGGCACATGACGGCGGCGGGACCCAAGTTCTTCACCCAGCCGCCGCCCAGCATCGATCGGCCGTTCGGTTAGGTCGCGCCCAGCCTAGAAATGGTCGTGAATCTTGCCCTCGCGCTTCACGTGCGCGGGCGCGTGCAGCGGCTCGATCTCGGGCGACAGCTCCGGCCCCAGCTCGCCCTCCCAGCGCGCAACCACGCTGGAGGCGACCGCATTGCCCACGACGTTGGTCGCTGACCGCCCCATGTCGAGGAAATGGTCGACGGCGAGGATCAAGAGCAGGCCGGCCTCGGGAATTCGGAACATCGACATGGTCGCGGCGATCACCACCAGGCTTGCGCGAGGCACTCCGGCCATGCCCTTGGAGGTCACCATCAGCACCAGCAGCATGGTGATTTCCTGGCCCAGCGTCAGGTGGATCCCATAGGCCTGCGCGATGAACAGCGTCGCGAAGGTCATGTACATCATCGAGCCGTCGAGATTGAACGAATAGCCGAGCGGCAGGACGAAGCTGGCGATCCGCGGCGGCACTCCGAAGCGCTCGAGCTCTTCCAGGGTGCGTGGGTAGGCGGCCTCCGATGAAGCCGTCGAGAAGGCCAGCACCACGGGGTCGCGGATGTAGCGGACGAGGTGGCGAGTCCTTGGGCCGACGATCAGGAAGCAAATGCCGACCAGCAGCGCCCAGAGGATGAGCAGGCCGAGGTAGAAGCTGGCGACGAACTTGCCCAAGGTTGCGACGATCTCGGGGCCCCGCTCCGCCAGCGCGCCGGTCACCGCGGTGAACACCGCCAGGGGCGCGAAGCGCATCACGTAATTGGTCACCTGGAGCATGACGCGGACCAGCGCTTCGACTCCGTGGACGATCGGCTTGCCGCGCTCGCCGACGGCGGTCAGCGCCACCCCGAAGAAAACGGAGAAGACGACGATCGGGAGGATCTCGTTGTTGCTCATCGCCTCGAAGATCGACTGCGGAACGACGTGATTGACGAAATCCTTGAGGTTGAAGGCCGCCGTTTCCACTCCGCTCGCCGCCGTCGCCGGCGGGATCGGGAGGTTGAGGCCGACGCCCGGCTGAAGCACGCTGACGAGCACGAGGCCGAGAGTGAGCGAGACGAGGCTGGCGCCGATGAACCAGCCGATGGAGCGCACTCCGACGCGGCCGAGCGCGGCTATGTCCCCCATGTGCGCGATACCCGCCACGAGCGTCGAGAAGACCAGCGGCGCGATGATCATCTTGATCAGCCGGAGGAACAGGGTCGTGACGATGCTGAGATAGTCGGCGATCGACTTGAGACGGGCCGCGCTTTCGGGGGTGCCGTCGTCGATCGCGGCGTTGATGGCCCATCCGGCGATCACTCCGAGGACCAGCGCCAAAAGGATGTACCGCGTCAGTCTTTTCGCCATTCTGCTACCCTGCGTTCGCTCGACTGCCCGGACCCAAGCCGCTGCATCCAACGGCGTCAAGCTTCACACCACCGGGTGACCTCGCTAGCGCGCAGTCATGACCGACGACGGCAGCTTCTGGGACACGCTCGACCCGCGCTATCGAGTGATCCTCTGCGACGTCTGGGGCGTCATCCATAACGGCAAGCAGATTTACCCTGGCGCCGACCGGCGGCTCCTCCGCTGGCGCGAAGAGGGCCGCAGCGTCGTGCTGATCACCAATGCACCCCGCCCTGCAACCTCGGTCGAAAGCTACCTCGAGCGGATCGCGCTGCCGCGGTGCTCCTGGGATGCGATCGCGACGAGCGGGGAAGCGGGACTCGCTGCGCTCGCCGGCCTTGGGCGCCCGGTTGGCTTCCTCGGCACGCCGGCCGACCGCGCGGATTTCCAGGACAGGGGCGTCAGGATCGCCGAAGATGAGGATTGGACCGACCTCGTTTCGGCGGGTTTCGAGGAGCATCGCTGGGAGATCGAGGATTATGCGGCGGACCTCGAACGATGGGCGGCTCGAGGTGTCACCATGCATTGCCTGAACCCCGATCGCGTGGTGGTCTACGGCTCGCGGCAGATCCCCTGCGCTGGCGCCATCGCCGACGTGTATGAGGCGATCGGCGGCAAGGTCGTGTGGTACGGCAAGCCCTATCCGGCGATCTACGACCATGCGCTCAGCGTCGCGGGCAGCCCGGCGCCTGAGCAGGTCCTCGCCATCGGCGACGGGTTGCAGACGGATATGCTGGGCGCGGCCCGAATGGGCTTCGATGCAGTGTTCGTCAGCGGCGGCATTCATGCGGGGGAGCCCTTCCCGCATGATTTCGCGCAGCGGCACGGGCTGGGAGACTGGCATCCGGTGGCCGTAGTCGAATCGCTGCGGTAAGCCTCGCGCATGGACGTTCACTTCGGGGGGCCTGACCAGCCGCGACGAGCGCTCCGCGACCTGCTGGAGAGCCGCGTCGAGGCCGTGCCCGCCGGCGGATCGATCGACTGGATGACCTATTATTTCCGGGACGAGGCGCTCGCTTCGGCGCTGGTGCGCGCTCATGATCGGGGTGTCAGGGTACGAGTCTGCGTCGAAGGCCACCCCCGCCATCACGGCGCCAACAACCGCGTGATCGGAATCCTGCGGTCCGGCATTGGAGAGGGCTTGCGCGTCGAGAAGCATCTCTTCGGCGCGTCGCACCTCCATACGAAGCTCTATTGCTTCAGCGGGCCGCGCCCGCATGCGCTCGTCGGATCGTTCAACCCGTCGGGCAACGAGCCTGAAGACCCGGCGGTGATCGCCGACATCGGGGACCAGGACCGCGGCCAAAACCTGCTGGTCGAAGTGGATGTGCCCCAGCTCATCGCCAAGCTCGTCGGTCGCGTCGCTGCTGTCCATTCGGGT
>DASVXR010000085.1:0-3396 GCA_036392595.1 Sphingomicrobium sp. | reverse complement strand
GGCGAGGCGTCGCTCCTCCTCGAGCGCGGCAAGGCCGCCTTCGTCAAGCGAGCGCTGGGAGGGGAAGACGCCTTCCTCCCAGCCGGGCAGATAGACGATGTCGAACTCGAGGCCCTTGGCGGCGTGGATGGTCATGATCGTCACCCGGTCGCCCTGGCGCGCCTCGTCATTGTCCATGACCAGGCTGACATGCTCGAGGAAGGCCTGGAGCGATTCATATTCCTCCATCGCGCGCGTGAGCTCGGCGAGGTTTTCGAGACGGCCGGCGCTTTCGGCGGAGCGGTCGGCCTGGAGCATCGCGGTGTAGCCGGATTCTTCGAGGACGATTCTTGCTAGTTCGGGGTGGGGGAGGCTCGCGGAGCTCGACGGCCCCTCCACCGCCTGCGGCGGTCCCCCTCCCCGTTCCGGGGAGGAGCTTGAGGCCATTCCGCGCCAGCGGGCGATGTCGGCGACGAAATTGCTCAGGGACCGCCGCGCCTGCGGCGTGAGTTCGTCGGTGCCGAGGATCGAGGCGGCGGCGATGAGCAGCGGCTGCTGACTCGCGCGCGCGTGCCTGTGAATCGCCGCGATCGCCTTGTCGCCGAGGCCGCGCTTGGGCTGATTGACGATGCGCTCGAAGGCGAGGTCGTCGGCGGGCTGGACGGTGAGGCGGAGGTAGGCGATCGCGTCGCGGATCTCGGCGCGCTCGTAGAAGCGGAAGCCGCCGATGATCTGATAGTTGAGGCCGATCGCGATGAACCGTTCCTCGAACTCGCGGGTCTGGAACTGCGCCCGGACGAGGATGGCGACGTCGTCGAGCGAGCCGCCGCGGATCTGGTGCGATTCGATCTCTTCGCCGATCCGGCGCGCTTCCTCCGGGCCGTCCCAGACGCCGATGACCCGGACCTTCTCGCCCTCGCCCGCGTCGGTCCATAGCGTCTTGCCGAGGCGGCCGGCGTTGTGGGCGATCAGGCCATCGGCGGCGGCGAGGATGTGGCTGGTCGAACGGTAATTCTGTTCGAGCCGGATGACCTTCGCTCCGGGGAAGTCCTGCTCGAAGCGGAGGATGTTGGTGACCACCGCACCGCGCCAGGAATAGATCGACTGGTCGTCGTCGCCGACGCAGCAAAGGTTACGGCGCGGCTCGGCGAGCAGCTTCAGCCACTCGTACTGCGCCTGGTTGGTGTCCTGATACTCGTCGACGAGGATGTAGCGGAAGCGGTCGCGGTAGGCGTCGAGGACGTCGGAGTGCTTGCGAAAGACCACCAGCATGTGGAGCAGGAGGTCGCCGAAGTCGCAGGCGTTCAGCGTGCGGAGGCGCTCCTGATATTGCGCGTAGAGGTCGGCACCCCGGCCGGCCGCGAAGGCCTCGGATTCTCCGGCATCGACCTGTTCGGGAGTCCAGCCGCGGTTCTTCCAGCGGTCGATGAGGCCGGCGAGCTGGCGCGCGGGCCAGCGCTTTTCGTCGAGGTTCGAGGCGGCGATCAGCTGCTTCAGCACTCGGAGCTGGTCGTCGGTGTCCAGGATGGTGAAATTAGACTGGAGGCCGACCAGCTCGGCATGGCTGCGGAGCATTCGCGCCGCGACCGAGTGGAAGGTGCCGAGCCAGGGCATGCCTTCGATGGCGCCTCCCGAGATCGCGGAGACGCGCTCCTTCATCTCGCGCGCGGCCTTGTTGGTGAAGGTGACGGCGAGAATCTGGCTCGGCCAGGCTTTGCGCGTCGCGATCAGATGGGCGAGGCGGGCGGTCAGCGCCGCGGTCTTACCGGTGCCCGCGCCGGCGAGGACGAGCACCGGCCCTTCCGTCGTCAGCACGGCGTCGCGCTGCGGCGGGTTCAGGCCCTGCAGGTAGGCGGGCTCCGGAGTCACTCCGTGCGATTCAGGCACTTGCCTGAGGTAAGCGGAGGGGAACGAAACGGCAACCGAAGAGCGGCGGGCGCGAAGCGCGGATCGCGCCGGCCAATCGGCGAATCGGAAAAGTTCCAATGGTTGTTACCGATATCCACGTTATCCACAGGCTTACCGCCGCATTTTTCGCTTTCCCGACTCGGAGCGGGCGTGCATGGTGACTCCTGTGATCGGGACGGCGGTTCAGCCCTCCCCGGAAGGCCGGAAACGGCAAGATGGGTGCGGTAAGTCCCTAAGTTCCGATCTCCGCCGGCCGGCAATGCGGAAGTTCCTTCGGGAGTGGAAGCGGGGCCAGCCGGGAAGAGGCGCCGGAAGAGTCGATCTTCTCAAGCGCGACGCGGCTCCCGCGGTTTCGGGACCTCCTCGTGGGGAACTGGAATTGAGGTGAGCGAAGCGGGACGCAAGAGTGGTCGACCCAAGAAGGGCCGCAGAACATCGCTGGTTGAGTCCTCCGGGCTCGAACATGTGATGGGAAGCGACGCCTGAGCTGGTGAGCCAGGATCGAGAGCGGGTTGGTAAGGCGAAAGCTTCTATCAACCAGGTTACGAATACCGGCATATCCTTCGCTCGGCGCAGTGGGGGCTGGCAGCAATGCCGGCCCCCATTTCTTTTGGGCCAAGGCGCTCCGCCTGTCTCAAGCGCCCGCAAGGGACGGCTTCTCCAGAGCTCCTTCATCAGTGCCGCTGGGGCGCCGCGCACGACCCGGCGCTTTCGCTGCAGCTCTGAACGACGATCGTTGGGACCAAAATCGCATTTGCGCGTTGGGGCGGGCAGGTGGCGGCGGCAATCGGGCCGCCGGAGCGGTCGGGGCACGAAGGAGTTGAAGTCGTGCTCAAGGTTGCCGCTTTGATCCTGGCCGCTGCGTCGGCCGCTCAAACCCCCGCTTTGGTAACTAGCAGTCCCTGGTGGGAGAAGGTGACCGTCACCCTCTCCGGCGACGGAAAGGCGCGGTCGTGCAAATATGAAACGAGCCTGCACATGGCGGCAGCCAATGCCTGCCAGGTGAGCGGCGAAGCCAAGGGCTTCGCAGCAAGCACCGACGGCTCCGGCTCCAAGGAGGAGCTCACCAAGATCACCTTCGAGCGCCGCTTCGTGCCCGGAGTGGCCGCGCCGGCCGATGCGACCCTCGATCCGGGCGACACGCTGCTCGGCAAGCAGGTCATGGCGCTGGCGATCGACCATGCGGGCTCGGTCAAGGCGTGCAAGGTGGTCGACAAGGGCGGCGACATGACGCCCGAATATGGCTGCGACGAAGCCAAGACCGAGAAGTTCGAGGCGATGGCCGCGAAGACGGCGGCCGAGCCGCGGCTCGGGTACATGACCGTGCTCGTCTACGGCCATGAGGAGCATGTGGCTTAGCCGCAGGCTTGGACGTTGACTGACCCCTCCACCATGCAGTCTTCGCTGCATGGTCCCCCTCCCCACCGCTGCGCGGCAGGGAGGAGCTAATCAGTTGACGACGATCAGGTCGTTCATGCCGAGCTGCTTGTGCATGAAGTGGCTGCAGTG